>JAHCKI010000417.1 GCA_026125865.1 Rhodospirillales bacterium | reverse complement strand
GTAGTTGTCGAGCTTGCCGAGCGCCGCGTCGCGGTCATCGTCCGCCGCGATGCCACAATCGTCGTCGAGGCCGATGACCCTGCAGAGGCTCAGGATTTCCTCGGCCAGAACGCGGAGACGACGGGGATCAAGTCCGGCGGCTTCATAGTACTCATCGACCAGTTGCTCCAGGTCCCGCAGCGGGCCGTAACTCTCGGCCCGTGTCAGGGGCGGCGTCAGGTGATCGACGATGACCGCCTGAGCGCGGCGCTTGGCCTGCGTCCCTTCGCCCGGATCATTGACGATGAAGGGATAGAGATGGGGCATGGGACCGAGCGCCGCCTCCGGGAAACACGATGCGGACAACGCCAGCGCCTTGCCCGGCAACCACTCCAGATTGCCGTGCTTGCCCATGTGGACGACCGCATCTGCCCGAAATCCTTGGCGAAGCCAAGCGTAAAACGCCAGGTAGCTATGGGTTGGCGGCAAATCGGGATCGTGGTAGCTGGTGGCGGGATCGACGTTGTAGCCACGGGCCGGCTGCAAGGCGACGACCACATTGCCACAACGAAAAGCCGGGATGAGGAATTGTCCGCAATCCAATTCGCCGGCCCGGTAGAACGGATCGCGCTCCGCCGGTCCCCAGCGCTCCACCATTCGATCCTGAACGTCTCGGGGCAGTTGCGCGAAAAACGTCATGTAGTCGGCGAAGGGTAACGTCTCGCGGATCTCGCGCGATGGCAACGCCCGCAAATCATTGGTGGGACCGGCGGCAAGGCGTTCGATGAGGCAATTGCCGTCGTCGGGGATGTCCTCGACCCGATATCCGGCGCCCTGCATCGCCCGCAGAACATTGACCGTGCTGGCTGGCGTGTCGAGACCGACACCATTGCCGAGGCGGCCGTCTCGGTTGGGATAGTTGGCGAGGACGAGGGCGATGCGGCGGTCGCCGGCGGTCTTTGATCGAAGGCGCGCCCATGCGGCGGCCAGGGCGGCAACGAACTCGACGCGATCGCGCTGCGGCGCGTAGGCGACGATATCAGCTTCGGTGAGCGGATCGCGTCTGGCCAATCCCTTGAACGAAATGGCGCGGGAGACGATACGGCCATCCACCTCGGGTAGCGCCACGTTCATGGCGATATCACGGGCCGATAGGCCATGGGTTCCGGCCCGCCAGCTCTCGGCATCGGACCCGGCGAACACCACCTGGAGAACCGGGCAGTCGCATCCATCGAAGGGAGAGACCGATCGGTCAGCCCCCGGCGCCGAAACGGCAAATCCCGTGGCGTTGAGTATGACCGATGGCGGTGTTTCCGAAAGCAATGTTTCCAGGATCGCTGCCGATACCGGCTCCTTGAGGCTCGATACGTACACGGGCAGGGGATTGAGTCCCGCCGCAACAAGGGCGTCAACCAGGGCGTCGACCACCCCTACGTTGCCGGCCTGCACCAAAGCCCGATAAAACACCACGGCCGCGACCGGTCGGTCTGCCCGCCAGGTTGCACTAATGGTCGCCAAGCTGCCCTGGTCCAGACCCGGGCTATACACGCCGGCGCGCAGCAGCGGCTTCGGCTCCTGCCAATCGCCTTTGTATCCAATGAGTGTCGCGGCATAGAGAAGAAACCCGCGCGCGTTGTCCAGGCCACCGTGGACGCAATACTGCCACAACCGATGTCCGGACTCCTCGGTCACGGTCGACGCCTCGGCAAGATCGGGGTCAGGTTGATCGTCACCGGGCAGGAACGCGACCGGGATGTTCCGTTGGCGGCAGATGGCCGCGACCTGCTCGACACCATAGGGCCAGTAGGCGCGACCACCGAGCAAGCGGACGACCACCAGCCGGCTCCGCGCGATGGTGTTCTCAACGTACAGATCGACGGAAAAATTGTGACCGAGATGGAGAAGGTTGGCCAGACGCACGGTGGGGAAATCGGGTTCGGTCATGCGGCCGCGGGCGCTGGACAGACAGGATAGTTCGGTATCCGCCGCCGACAGAATGACGATGTCGCCAGGGCTTTGACCCAGATCGACGGCTTCGCTGCCGTCGGCAATGGCGCCCGGTTTCGCTGC
>JAHCKI010000416.1 GCA_026125865.1 Rhodospirillales bacterium | reverse complement strand
CAACACCGCCCCGAATTTCACCCGCTCCGGATAGGCGCCGACGATGAGCGCCGGCGTGATGATGGCGAACGTCATCTGGAACATGAAGAACACCGTCTCGGGGATGTCGCCGCTGAGCGCGTCCCAACCGACACCGGCCAGGAACACCTTGTCGAGATCGCCGATGACGGATTGCAGAGGGCCACCGTCGCCGAAAGCCAGGCTGTAGGCGATGACCAGCCACAGCAACGACGCCAGGCAGCAGATGGCGAAACACTGCATCATCACCGACAGTGCGTTTCTGGCCTGGACCAGCCCGGCGTAGAACAGCGCTAAGCCGGGCAAGGTCATGAACAGCACCAGCGCCGTCGAGGTCAGGATCCATGCCGTGTTGGCACCGCTCAGTTCGCTGTCCTGCGCCAATGCCAGTGTCGGCGCCAACGCCAAAACCGCGCCGATGACCGCGGCGATCCCCAAACCGCCGATGCTCTTTGAGAACGCTCCCACGCCACTCCTCCCCAATCAAATGGATGCCCGCGACCTGAACGGCCGACGAAGGGGCGTTTCTCGCAGCTTTTAGGGCGGTGTTACAAGACCAATTCCGCCGTCAATATGGACGAGGTGAAAGGGGCTGGCGATGTTCGGGAAGGCAAAAACGACTGCTCCGCAGAGCAGTCGCCATATGCGACGGGCATGCTGGACAGACTTACGCGGTCTTCCGTCGCCGCCAACCGACGACACCGAGGCCGGCGATGGCGGTCGCGAACATTGGCAACGCCGTCGGCAACGGAACAATGCTAAGGCCCAAACCATACCGCTTGGATCGGCCTCCCGGCCGGCTACCGACGATCAAGTGTTTGTCGAAATCCTTGCACAGGCTCGGTTGTTCCATGACTTCGACGACACCATGGCGGAAGAAGGTTTGGGAATGGGGCAGTGGGTCGTTGGGTTCTTGTGAGCGGAACCAAGACACCTGAAACCGATCATCGATCGTCGGGGGCGGGGACCACTTCAATTGCTTGCTGGCGCCTCGATCCCCGCCATAATTGTGGGCGTGATCACCGAAAGAACTAATGCCGCCCGCCGAGGCGGTCATGCTGAACGCCACCAGTGCCGGGACGATAAATACGGTGCGAATTAGAAGATTCATTGGCGTTTCATGTCTCGTGGAGCCCCAAGCGGCCGCCCCTGACTGCATGGAAAGGTCATTGCCTTCCCCACTCACGGGCTCCTACAGAATACCCGGCGAAACGCTACGAATACGTTAAGGGTCTGTTCCGGAATAAGTGGCGCGTTTGGTCCGGCGCCATCGGCCCGCTGTGAGGGGCGAGGAGGAAGGAACGGATTGCTGGAAAACAGGGGAAAGGCCACGACCACATAAAATCGACAATCACCCTTGATCATCATGGATGCGCGCGGCAGGATCGGCTGCCACCGTAACGGGAACAACCACACGCGCCGCCACCCATATGACGGACAAAATGACGGAGAAAACCATGCCTTCCGCACCCGCTCGCCACCGTATCCGGCACATGTTTTCATTTGGAATTCTCATATTTTTAGTTGTTGGTTGCCAGTCAGCCTATTACGGGGCCATGGAAAAATTCGGCATCGAGAAGCGGGATATCCTGGTGGATCGGGTCGCCGATGCCCGCGAAACCCAGCAAGACGCCAAGGAGCAATTCGAGGACGCGCTGGAACAGTTCATCTCCGTCACCAACTTCCAGGGCGGCGAGTTGGAAGACCAGTATCGCAAGTTGAAGGCGGCGTACGAGGACAGCGAGGACCAGGCGGACACGGTTCGTGACCGCATCCGGTCCGTCGAAAGCGTGGCCGAGGCCTTGTTCGCCGAATGGGAAGGCGAACTGAGCCAGTATTCCAGCGCCGAATTGCGCAATGCCAGCCAGCGGCAACTGAACACCACGCGGCAACGCTACAAGGAACTGATCGACAAGATGAAGCGCGCCGAACGCAAGATCGAGCCGGTGCTGGAGGCCTTCGAGGATCGCGTGCTGTTCCTGAAACACAACCTCAACGCCCGCGCCATCGCTTCCCTGAAGAACACCTCTCTTGAGAT
>JAHCKI010000415.1 GCA_026125865.1 Rhodospirillales bacterium | reverse complement strand
GTGGTCGTTGAACGCAGCGGAAGAGACGTTGAGAGATATCTTGAGAAAGCCGACGACCGCGATGAAGCGTGACCAGGGCCAACCGAGAGACACGTAATGTTGCCAAGCTGGCTGGTACTCGCAACGTCGTTCATTTATTTGTGTTTGTTGTTCGCGATCGCCTACTACGGTGACCGTCGCGCCGATCGTGGGCGGAGTATCATCGCCAGCCCGACGATCTATGCCTTATCCATCGGCGTCTACTGCACGGCCTGGACGTTCTATGGCAGCGTCGGCCGCGCCGCGACATCGGGCGTTGGATTTCTACCGGTATATCTGGGGCCGACACTCATGTTCGCCTTCGGCTGGGTGGTGCTGCGGAAGATCATCCGCATCAGCAAGGTCCATCACGTCACGTCGATCGCGGATTTGATTTCATCGCGATACGGAAAAAGCCATCTCCTGGGCGGCCTCGTCACGATCATCGCCGTAATCGGCATCATGCCGTATATTTCACTTCAGCTGAAAGCTGTTTCCTCCAGTTTCAGTGTTCTCCAACTTTACCCCAATGTGACGACGCCGGATATTTCGGCCAATGTGTCGATATTCGGCGACACCGCGTTTTGGGTCGCCATTTTGATGGCATTGTTTTCCATTCTGTTCGGAACCCGTCATATCGACGCCACCGAACACCATGAAGGCATGGTTGCCGCGATCGCTTTTGAGGGCGTCGTCAAATTGTTGGCGTTCTTGGCCGTGGGGCTTTTCGTCACCTTCGGTGTTTACGACGGCTTCGGCGATGTGTTCGGCAAGGCCGCGAACGTCCCCGAAATCTCGACGCTGCTGACCCTGGACATCGCCGGTGCCGACTGGTTGCCGCTGACGTTTCTCTCGATGATGGCCATCATTTGCCTGCCGCGTCAGTTTCAGATCGTCGTGGTGGAGAACGTCGACGAGAGCCATCTGGCCAAAGCAATCTGGCTGCTGCCGCTTTACTTGTTGCTCATTAATCTGTTCGTGTTGCCGATCGCGCTTGGCGGTCTTCTCATGTTTCCGGAGGGCTTCGTCGACGCCGACATGTACGTCCTTGCCCTGCCCATGGCGGTGCATCAGCCGGGTATCGCGCTGTTGGCGTTTATCGGCGGACTGTCGGCCGCCACGGGCATGGTCATTGTCGCCACGGTTGCGCTGAGCACCATGATATGCAACGACCTGGTTATGCCCTTGTTGTTGCGGTTCGCCCGACTGCACCTGTCGGAACGGAAGGATTTGTCGCGACTGCTTCTTGATATCCGCCGAACCGCCATCGCCTTGATCATGGTGCTCGGATATTTTTACTTCCACTTCATCGGGGAATCCTATGCCTTGGTGGCGATCGGTCTGGTTTCGTTCGCGGCTGCGGCTCAGTTCGCTCCCGCCATCATGGGCGGCATTTATTGGAAAGGAGCGACACGTCGTGGCGCGCTGGCCGGGATATCTGCGGGATTCCTGGTTTGGGGCTACACTCTCGTTCTTCCTTCGTTTTCCCGCTCGGGATGGTTGCCGGATTCATTCGTGACGGCGGGGCCACTCGGAATCGAATTCCTCAAGCCGTATGCGTTGTTCGGTTTGGACGGACTTACCCACATCGCACACTCCCTGTTTTGGAGCATGCTGGCGAACATCGGCTGTTATGTCGGTGTCTCTCTATTCAGCACACAAAGCACCATCGAGCGGATTCAGGCGACGTTGTTCGTTGAGGTTTTCCGGCAATCAAATTCCGGAACAAGCGCGACCGCTTGGTATGGCTCGGTAACGACAAATGAATTGCGCAACCTGACCGAACGTTTTCTGGGTGTCGAAAAAACCCGGGAAGCGCTCCGCGAATATGCTCGGCTCCGCAACCGTCCGATCGAACCGGAAGCCAACGCCGACGGCGAACTCATTCAGTTCGTCGAGCGGCGGCTGGCCGGCGTCATCGGCGCCGCGTCGGCGCGGGTGATGATCGCTTCGACCGTGAAGGGAGAGGGAGTCGGTCTCGAAGCGATCATGCAGATCCTGGACGAAACGTCTCAGGTTCTCGAATACAGTCGGCAGTTGGA
>JAHCKI010000414.1 GCA_026125865.1 Rhodospirillales bacterium | reverse complement strand
GAAGGCCTCGTGGTCATGATGGGCCATGAACGCCGAAGCGCATCGCATCACCGGATGGTCATAGAACTGAGCACAAAAGTATCCGATGCGACGCTTGTCGGCGGGCTTGGCTGGGAGTGATTGCTTGGGGGGACGGACGTCGTTGCCGGCGCGGCCATCAGCGATAAGGGTGATTGCGTCAGACCAGGAGCGCGCCAAGGCAAAATTGCGGCCGGCGTCATCCGAGCGGTAGAGGTGGGCGAATGGCGCTTCGACGGGTTGACGTCCTTGAGTGACATCCTGATCGGTCAAACGATCCAGGTTGGTCTCCAGGACCTCACGGTCCTCCCATTGGCAGAGATCGCGGCCTACCTCGAGTACGGACGCTAGCGCCGGTTCATTTTTCGGATTGGCGTCGAAGGCCTTGCGATAGGCATCGGCTGCTGCCGCCAAGTCGCCGGACCGCCGAAGGGCGAGTCCGAGGTGGTAGAGGCAGTCGCTGTGGTTCGGTTTCCGCGCCAGCGCTTCTTCCAATACGCTCTTCGCGGCCACAAGGTCACCCCGCTTGATGAGCATGCCCGAAAGCACGACATGGGCGCGAACGCCGGGACGGTCCGATTGCAGGGCCTGGTACAGCAATTCGATGGCGCGCTCGGTTTCTCCTTGCTGGTTGCGAAGACTAGCGAGGGAATAGAGGGCTTGGCCGTTGTTGGGCTGCGAACGCAGAACCTGCTCGAATACCTTGATCGCTTCGCGGTACTGGCCATTTTGCTTCAGGCTTTTGCCGAGGTTGAGGTGAAGCGAGATTTCGTCGGGACGCATAGCCACGGCACGTTTGAGCCATCCCACGGCAAGCGCCGGTTGGCCGGCCGACAGAGCCGCCGACGATGCGAAAAGGAGAAGGTCCGGATTCTTCGGCGATTTGGCCAAAGCTCGGCGATACAGACCGAGCGCTTCGGTTGTTTTCCCCGACTTGTGCGCCTGAATGGCTTGCTTTGTCAGCGCTTCCAAACGCGAACTCATGCCATCGCTCGCTAACCGCTTTCCCTCGTCCAAACCTGCTTCCCAGGCGGATCATAACAGAGATCGCGCCGCAAATGCCGAGGTGTTTGGGAAATGGGAAGCCGCCTCGCGGCGGCTTCCAAAACCACTCGGGCACCTGTCAGTCCGTTAAATGACTCTCACGTCACCATACTCATCTACGAACGTGGTTCCCGTGACCACCCGTACATTGGCGCCGGGGAAATTCCCGACAAGGTAGTCACCGAATTCTTCGTAGTCATCCATGATGAGACTGTAAGACGGGTTCTTGTAGGCGAGTTCGCCC
Organism: Rhodospirillales bacterium; assembly: GCA_026125865.1. Classification (GTDB taxonomy): domain Bacteria; phylum Pseudomonadota; class Alphaproteobacteria; order Rhodospirillales; family Defluviicoccaceae; genus JADJXQ01. The sequence continues at coordinate 757 of JAHCKI010000414.1, read as the reverse complement.
GCGGTGTTGTAGATGTCGATGCGCCCGTTACCCGCGAAGCCCTGGACCGACACGAAGGTTTTACCCAGCGCGGTCAGGTCGACTTGGTCGATCTCGCCATCCCCATCCCCAAGGGTCGCGTCAAACCCGAGGATGGTGTCAACTTCGGGGCTGCTGGAAACGGGAATGTGCACAACGCGGACGATATCTCTATTGGCGGAACCGGTAGGATCGTTCAGATCGTAGATATCGCCGCTGTCGCCGTCCCCAACCAGGAACAGGTCTGCGCCACGCCCACCGACAACCGTATCCATGCCGCCGGATGTGTCGTCGATGGTGTCGTTGCCATTGCCCCCATCGATGCGGTCGTGGCGTTTACCGCCGTCGAGCAGGTCATCGCCGTTGTTGCCGGCGATGTCGTCGTCCCTGCTGCCGCCATCGATGACATCATTGCCGTCGCCGCCACGGATGAAGTCTTCGCCACCGCCTCCTGTGATGGTGTCGTCACCGTCATTGCCGCGGATGGTGTCATCACCCGCCTGACCGCGCAGGTCATCGTCACCGCCGTTGCCCTGGATGATGTCGTTGCCCTTGCCTCCCAAGATCAGGTCATCAAGTTCGGCGCCCTTCAACGTGTCATCACCGATACCGCCATCAATGTCGGTCAGGAAAAAGCTTCCGGAAAATTTTACGAAATCGTCGCCGCCCTTGGTGCGCACGCGCACCAAGTCGGTCAGACCAACGGGGGAAATCGGCGACCCTGGTCCGTTGAAGGAAA
>JAHCKI010000413.1 GCA_026125865.1 Rhodospirillales bacterium | reverse complement strand
AGGCGTCCGAACTTTATCTCGACGACCACGGCCATAGATGAGGTGAGTCATGTTGATGACTACGCGCAAGCCGGTGACGGTGGGGGAGATCCTGGTGGAGGAGTTCATGGGGCCCATGGGTTTGACCCAGACCGCGTTGGCCGAGGCCATGGGCGTGGCGCGCAAGCACGTCAACGAACTGTGCAACGACCGCCGTTCCGTGACCGCGCCGACGGCGCTCATTCTCGCGCGTGTGTTTGACAACAGCCCCGAATTCTGGCTGAACGCGCAGCGGCGCACCGACCTGTGGGAGGCCATGCATTCTCCCCGCGAGTTGGCGCGCATCTAACGGGCGAAGCCGTTGACCAGTGCGGCGTGATTGCTGAATGCGGGTGTCTTGGGCCGCACCCGTAGCCTGGACTGGCGCAGCGTAATCCGGGGAAACATCTCGGCGCGGCATCGGCAATTCCCGGATTGCGCTGCGCTAATCCGGGCTACGAAACCTTTTTCGAAACGCGCGGTTACGATGAGTCGCTGCTTGTGCGCCTTGCAATGAGGGCTTCGTACAGCGCCATTCCGGCGAGCATGGAGGAGACGAAGATCAGGGGTTTGGCGATGCCCAGGTGCAGGGCGGAGATGGCTGGGCCGGGGCAGAAGCCGCCGAGGCCCCAGCCGATACCGAACAGGCCGGCGCCGGCGATCAGCGGGGTGTCGAGTTCCCGTTTCGTGGGCAGCGCGAAGCGCGGTTCCAGCACCGGTGCTTCGCGCCGCAAGGCAATGGCATAGCCTATCAAGGTGACGGCGAGAGCACCGGCCATGACCAATGCGAGGCTGGGGTCCCATGTGCCGGTCGGAATGCCGCCGAAATCCAGAAAATCCAGCACTTTTTTGGGATTGATCATCTGTGACACGGTGAGGCCGCAACCGAACAGCAAACCGGCGATCAACGCGGCGATGACATGCGCTCCCATCCGCTCATCCTCCGATGACATGTCGGACGATGAAGACCACTATGGCCCCGACGCCCATGAAGGTCAGCGTCGCCGCCAGTGAGCGCGGCGAGAAGTGAGCCAGACCGCAAACCCCGTGACCACTGGTGCATCCGCTGCCCAAACGGGTCCCAAAACCCACCAGCAGTCCCGCGGCGACCAACACCGGAGTGGACGCGGTGACGGTTGTTTCCGCCGCTTGCCCGCTGAACAATTGCGCGAGAAACGGCCCGCCGATCAGGCCGGCGACGAACGCCAGGCGCCAGGACCAGTCACGACCCACAAGTCCGCCGATGATGCCGGAAATACCGGCGATCCGTCCCGTGAACGCCATCAGGACAACGGCGCCCAGACCGATCAGGCCACCGCCGACGAGCGCGGCAACGGGGGTAAAATTCTCCATGACCTACTCCAGTGCAAGGCCTTCAGTAGCAAAGGAATGCTTCGCGCTCGGCCAGCCAGTCCCGCTCATCCGGCACGGCCAACGCATCCAGATCGCGGGGCGTGGCGGACGCATCGTCCACCCATTCCCGCAGTTCAGGACCGCCGTTAATGACGTCGATGGCAAGCTTGCCGGTTTCGTATTCGTAGTCGAAGTCTCGCCACAACGGATAGTCCGGATACAGGCGGCGTATGGCCTTGAAGGCGAGCGCCTGCAATCGCCATGGTTTGAAGGCGTGGTGATCGTAGTGGGGGCCTTCCGTGTGGATGTGGACGCCGTTGCACAGCGTGCCCGCATGTTTGTGAAAGGTGGGCTCGAACCAGCAGTCGCGCAGGCGGCACCCGGACAGCCATTGCGGCGCCAGCGCCTGCATTTCCCCGATGACCCGCCGGGCATCGATGTCGGGCGCACCGAAAAGTTCCAGGGGCCGCGTGGTGCCGCGCCCTTCGGAGAGGGTCGTGCCCTCGACCATCACCGTGCCGGCGTAGGCGCGCGCCATCCACAAGTTCGGCGCGTTGGGGCTCGGATTGATCCAGGTGCGCTCGCCCAGGGGCCAGCCATATCCCGGCGCCGTTTCGGGGTGCCAACCCTGCATGTCGACGACGCCATAATCCACGTCGAGCCTCAGCGTCGCCACGAACCAAAATCCCAGTTCGCCCAACGTAA
>JAHCKI010000412.1 GCA_026125865.1 Rhodospirillales bacterium | reverse complement strand
AGAGCAAGGAAATACAAGCCAATTCCGACTACGCCCACATCTGTAATCTGGAAAAGACCCTCTTCGAGGACGAAAAGCGGAGCTACAAGAAGCTCACGGAGTTGCGTCCGTCGCGGGTCGCCATGCCTGAGCGGGACGCGCTGGAGCGTGCGGGCAACTTCAAGGAGGTCAACCTCGGCTACGGCCTGGAGGACGCCCTTGAGGAGGCGGAACGCTGCATCCAGTGCAAGAAGCCCACCTGCATTTCCGGTTGTCCAGTGTCCATCGACATCCCCCGCTTCATTCGTCACCTGCTCGTGCGGGACCTGGACGGAGCCCTCGCCGTCATCAACGAATCCAATCTGTTCCCGTCGATTTGCGGGCGCGTCTGCCCGCAGGAAACCCAGTGCGAAAGCCAGTGCGTCATCGGACGAAAGATGGATTCCGTCGCCATCGGCCGCCTGGAACGCTTCGTCGGCGACCATGCTCGTCCGCAGAAGATGTCGCCAACCAAATTCGCTGAAGTGCTGGGGAATGTGGCCATCGTCGGTTCGGGCCCCGCCGGTCTTGCCGCCGCTGCGGACTTGGTTCGCTTCGGTGCCGACGTCACCGTGTTCGAGGCCTTGCACGTGGTCGGCGGCGTCCTGCGCTACGGCATTCCGTCGTTCCGCCTCCCCCGCGACATCATCGATCGGGAGGTGCGGCGGCTAGGGGAAATGGGGGTCAAGTTCGAGACCAACAAGGTCGTCGGCAAGACCTTTACCATCCCGCAGCTGATGAACGGCAAGGGCTTTGACGCCGTTTTCGTGGGCGCCGGCGCCGGCGCGCCATCGTTTCTCGGCATTCCGGGGGAGTTCGCCGGCCAAGTCTATTCGGCCAACGAGTTTCTGACTCGGGTCAACCTCATGGGCGGTGACAAGTTCCCATATCTGGACACGCCCATCAGCCTTGGCGACAGTGTCGTGGTGATCGGTGCCGGCAACACTGCTATGGACTGCCTCCGCGTCGCCAGGCGGCTCGGTGTTCCCACCGTGCGTTGTGTCTATCGTCGCACCGAGGCCGAGGCCCCCGCCAGACTGGAGGAACTGCGTCATGCCAAGGAGGAAGGGATCGACTTCTTCTTCCTACATTCACCGGTCGCGATCCATACCGACGAAGAAGGCAATGTGCGCCGGATGACGGTCCAGAAGATGACTCTCGGCGAGCCCGACGATCGGGGCCGGCGGCGTCCGGTGCCGCTGGACGAGACGGTGGATCTCGATTGCGATACTGTCATCTATGCCCTGGGGACCCAGGCCAATCCCATCATCGGCCAGGCGACCCCGGATCTGGCGCTCAACAAGTGGGGCAACATCATCGCCAACGACGCGACCCAGACCACCAACATTCCGGGCGTGTTTGCCGGCGGCGATATCGTCAGCGGCGGTGCCACGGTGATCCTCGCCATGGGGGCCGGCCGACGCGCCGCCAAGGCTATCGCCGCATATCTGACCGACGCTGACCGACAGTGGCCGGTGGTGCTGGAGTCGGACGAAACCCATGCGCTCCCGCCGCGTCCGCCGGCCGTCGCCGATTCACCGAAACCGGAACCCGTCTAGGCCGCTCACAAGGAGGACGCGATGATGCTCTGCCCGAAATGCCGTCAGCCCATCGAAGGCCCCGAAGAATACATCTGCTGCGCTACAGAAATACTGGAGTGGCGATGCCGGGACTGCGGCAAGGTCAGCGAAGGATTTGCCTTCCCCTATGGCTTATGCCCCATTTGCAACGGCCGGCTCGACGTGCTCGATCCACGCCGGATCGACGACGCCGCGGCTCTGGAGGCGGTGCGTGCCGCCTTCGAGATCGAGCTTGGCGGCCACGCATTCTACACACAGGCGAAGCGAGAGGCGAAAGAAGACGCGCTTCGCACCTTGTTCGGAAAGCTGGCGGACATGGAGGAAGAGCATATGGATACCCTGTCGCGCCGCTATCACGCGGAAATACCAACGCCCGATGAGGCGTCAAGCGTGGAGCGAGCGGCCATCTTCGCTGGCATTGACAATCATCCCGAAGATCCGACCAACCTGCTGCGGATTGCCGTCGCCTTCGAGGAACG
>JAHCKI010000411.1 GCA_026125865.1 Rhodospirillales bacterium | reverse complement strand
GGGAATCGGCCGCCAACGCCGCCGCCGGTATTTCGATCATGGTTCCCAGCGGCGGCAGCGCCATGGGAATGCTGGCGCCACGCCGATGAAGCTTGCGGGCGGCGCGGGCCAAGATCTCGCGAGCGGCGCGCACCTCGGCGATGGTGGACACCATGGGCAGGAGGACGCGGACGGGCCCGTGGGCGCCCGCCCTCAGAATGGCGCGGAACTGTGCTTCAAGCAATTCGGGACGCGCCAGCGACAGGCGAATGCCGCGCATCCCCAGCATGGAAGCGCCGCTACTCCCGAATTCCGCGGCGACGGCCTCGTTCGCCATCTCCCCGCCAAAATCGGGCGTGCGAATGGTCACGGGATGACCGCCGGCGCGCTCGACGAGATCCCGAAACGCCGCGTACAGCTCTTCCTCGTTCGGAGGGCTGGTGCGATTGAGGAAAAGGAACTCGCTGCGCACCAGGCCAACGCCGGAGGCCCCGACCTCGTTGACCATGTCCATTTCGATGGGCAGTTCGACATTGGCTTGGAGACTGATCTCGACCCCATCGCGGGTGACCGCCGGCCGCTTGGCCAAACGCGTAAGCCGTCTCTTCTCGCGCAAACGATCGCTGCGCCAGCGGCGGTAATCGGTGAGGGTCTTCTGTGACGGGTTGACGAAAATCCGTCCGAGATCGCCATCGATGAGCACGCGAACACCCGGCTTGACTTCACCGGTGAGGCCGGGAACCCCAAGCACGGCGGGCAGCCCGAGCGCGCGGGCGATGATTGCCGTGTGGCTCTGACGACCGCCGGTGACGGTGGCCAGACCGACGACGTTGGCGGGGTCGAGCTGGGCGGCGTCCGCCGGCGTCAGTTCATCGGCGACGATGACGCTATCTCTCGGCAAGGTGGAGAGGGCGGTGCCCGGTGTTTTCTGCACCAGATGCCTGATGAGGCGGCGCCCCACCTCGCGAATGTCGTCTCCACGGGCCGACAGGTAGGGGTCCTGCATGGCCTGGAAGCCCTCGGTGATCGAGACGATTTGCGCCTGAACCGCGGCTTCGGCGTTGATGCGATCGCTGGCGATGCGCTCGCTGGCGCCGTTCACCAACCGCGAGTCCTTGAGCATGTGGAAGTAGACGTCGAGGAGAAGGCCGATTTCTTCGGCGGCGATGCTGGAGATTTGATCGACCTTGTCGTTGATTTTGGCGCGCAGACGCTGCATTTGGCGGCGGGCGCGGCCGGCCGCGGCCTTCAGCCGCTTCTGTTCCGGCACTACCTGGCCGGCGGCAATCTTGTATTCCGGCACCTCTCCGAGGCTGGACTCGCGAACATAGGCGGTGCCGAGGCCGACCCCCCCGGAAACACCGAACCCGTCGAACACCTTTTCCTTGGTCTCCGTTTCGGTTTCGCCGACCAACACGTCTTCTTCAATGTTCGCGGTCAATGGTCACCTTTCACCTTCATTGCGTTGCGTGATCTCCCAATGTGGTTGCACAGTGTGGTTGCCCGGTATCGGGGTCGTTTGCCATATGGGACCGATCAGTCCTCCTCAAATTTCGAATCGATGATTTCGCTGAGTGCCTTGATCGCCTCCTTCGCCTCGCGGCCGACAGCGATCAATTCCAGTTCGGTCCCCCGGCTCGCCGCCAGCATCATCAGCCCCAAAATCGATCTCCCGGAAACGATCTGACCCTTCTTGGACACACGCACATGGCAATCGAAACCGGCGGCCAGCTTGACGAACTTGGCCGCGGCGCGCGCGTGAAGCCCCCTTTGGTTGGAAATGACGACCGTGTTTCGTAATACGTCGCCTTCGCAATCCTCGATCGCCCGGTCGGCGGTCACGACTCCTCCTGGGTCAACAGGCGGGATGCGACGTTTATATATTTCCGGCCGGCTTCCTGAGCGGCATGGGCAGCTTCGGAAAGCGACTCGGTTTGGCGTACGCTCGCCAGTTTGATGAGCATGGGAAGATTGACGCCGGCAATGACCTCGACGTTCGCCTGATCCATGACGGAGATCGCCAAGTTGGACGGTGTGCCGCCGAACATGTCGGTGAGCAACATCACGCCATTGCCCTCCTCGGCTTGCGCGACGCAGTCGA
>JAHCKI010000410.1 GCA_026125865.1 Rhodospirillales bacterium | reverse complement strand
GGTGCTCGCCTTTGTGGGGCTTTATTTCTCCACGAATGTGATCGAGGTCGTGGTGTTTCGCACGATCACGGGCCTCGGCTACGCCATCGTCACATTGTGCTGTCAAGACTACGTTCTCGATGTGGTTCCCCGCGAAAATCGCAACCATGCGCTCGGCAACTTTACCGCCGCCATGTTCAGCGGCCTTTTCGCCGGCTCCGCTCTGGGGGGTGTGTTGGCCGATCGTTTGGGCCAGCATGCGGTATTCGCCGTCTCCGCCGGTTTGGTGTTCATTTCCGGCTATGTCACCTATCGTTTCTTGCCGGTGCGCAATTCCGGCGAGTTCATGGGCAAAACCGAGGACCGCGCCTATTTGCCGCCCATTTGGCGGCCCCTACAGAGCCGCCGATTTGCCGCTTTGGTCTTCGGCATCGCTATTCCGGCCAACATTACTCTCAATGCCTTCATTTCTTTCCTGGTGGTCCTGGAGCTCAATGCCATTGGCGCCTCGGCGGCGGACACCGGCCGCATCCTGATGACCTATTTTCTGACCATCGTTTTTGTCGCGCCTGCGGCACCCATTTTTTTCGCCGGGAGGCTCAGTTCGGCGCAAGTCGGCCTCTTTGGCGCGGTACTATCCGCCATCTGCGTCGGCGTCTATGTGTTCTGGCCCACCCAGTGGGCCATGCTGATCGCCGTGGCCGGCACCGGCATGGCCCAAGGCATGAATCGGGATCCACAAGTGGCGGTCGCCTTGGAAATCGCCGAAAATGAGCTGCACCACCTGGGAACGAATGTGGTATTGGGCTCCTTGCGTACCCTCGAGCGCATGGGCAGCATCGTCGGCCTGATCGTGCTTGCCCTGCTGTCCGGCTACCTGGGTTATGTAAACGTAATCGCGATCATCGCCGGTCTCGTACTTGCCGGCGCAGCGGCCTTTGCCCTGATACTCTTCAGCGCACCGATGACTGCACCGTCTCGGCAAACTGAAGAATTTCAACAGGTGGGAAAAGATTGAGTTCCCGGGCCACATCCATATTGACCACGTAAGCGAATTTGGTCATGCGCGCGACGGGGATGTCGCCTGGCACCAAGCCGTCGACCAGGATCTTTCGGGCCTGCTCGCCCGCCAATCGGCCCACGTCGTAGTAGCTCGCGGCAATCGAAAACAGCGCCCGCGAGTCACGCACTAGGCGTTCGTAGGGGCTGAGAACCGGAATGCCGTTCTCCACCGCCGCCCTGGTGAAAATATCGCGGTTCGAGTCGAGGAACGAACTGGAGCCGAGATAGATGAAATCCACTTGCTGCTCTTTCAGTTCCGCCACCTTGCCTGGGATGTCTTTCGGGCTTGGTTTGCCGTCATGTCCCAATTCGACCTCGATCGCGACCAACTCAAAGCCCATGTCTTGCGACAGCTGGGCGAGTTCGTCCCGTTTGAGCACGGAATTGGCCTCGTTGGCGTTGTAGAGGATGCCGAGCCGCCGGAAACCCGGATTGTAAGAGCGAATGGTGTTGATGTTGACGGCTTCGGGGACCCTGTTGAAGGTGCCGGTGATGTTGGCGCGGCCGGTTTGGTCCAGGCTGGCTACGACCCCCGCCCCCACCGGATCGGCAACGACCGTGAAAACCTGGGGAATATCGTTGTTGAACTGGGGGTTCTTCAGATCATTGAGGGTGCCGGCAACACCCACGGTGACCGAGGTGCCCCAAGTCAGGATCAAATCGGCTTCCATCGCCCGCGCTTCGGCCAGAAAAGGGCCGAGCTTGCTCTTGTCTTGAGCCGCATCCCGGATGACGAACTCCATATCCATTCCCGCCTCTTTGGCATAGTCCTGGAATCCGCGGCAAGCCTCTTCGCACCCTTTCCAAAAGATACCGAATACCAAAGGCTTATCATCCGCCAAACTGGCCGAGGCATAGAAAAGAGAGGCCGCAAACAGGGCAAAGATTTTAGTGCTCTTCCTGGTCATATCCGTCACCACTCGTTGATCAGTGGGGCGCGCGACAGTGGATGCCCAAGGCGAAAATCGCTGTGGTCGCGCTCCGGGTCCGGAAAATGGGTCTGTCAGAACAGCCCAAAATAAGACCTGCGACGGAGCGTGACCATC
>JAHCKI010000041.1 GCA_026125865.1 Rhodospirillales bacterium | reverse complement strand
CGAAACGGTGACGCTGAAGAAACCCGGCCAGCACAGCTGGGTCCACCGGCTGCCGCTGAAAATGCGGTTCAAGAAATCGAAGATCTATCTGAGCGTCATCCCGATCATCGCCCTCGGCTTTGCCATCGGCATCCTCACCTCGGTCATGGGTGTGGGCGGCGGCTTCATCATGGTGCCGGCGATGATCTATCTGCTCGGTATGCCGACCGCCGTGGTCATCGGCACATCGTTGTTCCAGATCATATTCGTCACCGCGAACGTGACCGTGCTGCAAGCCGTGACCAATCAGACGGTCGATGTGATGTTGGCCTTGATGCTGCTGATCGGCGGTGTCGTCGGCGCTCAGTTCGGCGCTCGCGTCGGCGCCTTGCTGCGCGGCCATCAGCTTCGCGTACTGCTGGCGCTCCTGGTCCTCATTACCTGTGGCAAACTGGTCTTCGACCTTGTCGTTATGCCGGCCGATGTCTATTCTATCGGCGCCGTGGTGGGGCATTGATGATCATGTCCGAGAGGTTTGTTCCGAAGGGAATCGTCGGCCGAGCCACCGCGTTCGTGGTTTGTCTGATGCTGTTGATGGCGCCGCGCGTTGCGGCTCCCGTTCTTGTTGCGGACCTCTCCAATCATCTCGTTAGCATCACCACGGGGTTTACCGGCGCCGATATCCTGCTGTTTGGCGCCACCGAGGGCGAGGGCGATGTCACCGTCGTCGTCCGTGGACCCGCGGCAACGAAAATCGTACGCCGCAAGAGCCGCGTTGCCGGAATCTGGATCAACCGGGCCGAGATGACGTTCACCGACGTTCCGAGCTTCTATGCCGTCGCAGCCAATCGGCCGATGGACGAATTTGTGCCCGAGAGCGTCGGCTCGCGCCACGAGATCGGGCTCGAGTATTTGCGGTTAAACACACGCGACGGCGGCGAGTCCGCGGAGTTTCCCGAGTTTCGGGCGGCGCTGATCCGTAACATGCAGAAAGACAACCTGTATACGCGTCAGCCGACCCAGATCGCATTCCTGGGTAACAGGCTGTTTCGCACCGATGTTCATTTTCCCGCCAATGCGCCGGTTGGCACTTACACCGTCGCGGTCTACCTTTTGAATAACGGCGACGTGGTGAGCGCCGAGATTACGCCGCTGGTGGTCAGCAAGGTCGGCTTTTCGGCGAGAGTCTTCGACTTCGCCCACCGTCATTCCATGGCCTATGGCGTCCTTGCCATCTTGATCGCGGTGGTGGCAGGATGGGCGGCGAGTGTTGTGTTCCGTAAGGAGTAAGGTTTGACAGAAAGCGAACGACCGGACCAGTCCGGGCAGGGGGCGGACTCGTCAGCCAAAAAGGCATCCCGGACCTTCCTCTGCGTCGTGGACGAGAGCGAAGAGCTGCACCAGGCGCTACGCTTCGCCTGTCGCCGCGCCCGCAATACCGGCGGTCGCGTTGCGCTCCTCTACGTGGTGGAGCCGGTCGAGTTCCAGCACTGGATGGCGGTCGGGCACCTCATGGAGGAGGAACGCCGCGAACAGGCCGAAGAAATGCTGCAGGTCGTGTCTTCGGTCGTACAGAGGCTGTCGGGGGCGATACCTGTAGTTTACATACGCGAAGGAAAACTCACCGAAGAGTTGATGAAGCTCATCGACAAAGAGGGAAGCGCCATTTCGGTGCTTGTGCTTGGTGGCGCGTCAGGCAAGGAAGGGCCTGGTCGATTGATCAGTCACGTTCTCAAGAGAATCGGAAAACTACCAATCCCTATAACCATCGTTCCGGGCACCCTCTCGGATCCCGAAATCGACGAGATCTCATAGCGGTGTCGAACTCGCACGCGTTCTACCGCCCACGGAAAAGCGAGCCGAGAACGCCGCGAACCAGTTCCCTTCCGATCTGACGCCCGACACTGCGCAGCGTGCTCTTGGCTGCGGCTTCGAACATGCTGTCGCCCCGTCGGGAGCGGCTTCGGGTGCTGGTGCTGGTGCTGGAGCGGGGGCTTGGCTGTGCCGGCTGTTGCCGTTGGGTGGCCTCCGCCAATTGTGCAACTGCTTCAGCGCGGGAGGCCAGTTGCTCGTAGGCCGAATGTCGGTCCACTGCCTCGTCATAGCGACCGGCATAGGGACTTTTGGCAAGGACGGCTTGGCGATCCTGCTCGGACGCCGGGCCAACCCGGGATGACGGCGGCCGGATCAGCGTTCGCTGCACGATACCCGGCGTCCCCTTCCTTTCGAGGGTGGAGACCAGAGCCTCGCCGACGCCCACTTCGGTGATTGCCGCTTCGGTATCGAAAGCCGGGTTTTCGCGGAAGGTCTGTGCCGCGGCGCGAATTGCCTTTTTGTCCTTGGCGGTAAAGGCGCGCAGGGCGTGCTGAACACGATTGCCAAGTTGCCCCAAAACGTCGTCGGGGAGGTCCGTTGGATTTTGGGTGACAAAGTAGACTCCGACGCCCTTGGAGCGGATCAGGCGCACCACTTGCTCCACCTTGTCCACCAGCGCCCGCGGTGCCTGATCGAACAACAAATGTGCTTCGTCAAAGAAGAAGACGAGCTTCGGCTTGTCCGGATCGCCGACCTCCGGCAGTTCCTCGAACAGTTCCGACAGCAACCAGAGCAGGAACGTGGCGTAAAGCCGGGGTTTGTGAATGAGTTTGTCGGACGCGAGAACATGGACGATGCCGCGTCCTTCCGGATCGCAACGGAGGAGGTCATGGACATCGAGGGCCGGTTCGCCGAAAAACTGTTCGCCCCCTTCGCGCTCCAGGACCAGAAGCTGGCGCAGAATGGCACCCAAGGTAGCCTTGCTGATGTGACCATAGGTCTCGCTCAACGTTTTCGCATTGGCGCCGATGAAGTTGAGCATGGCTCTGAGATCCTTGAGATCCAGAAGCAACATGCCTTCGTCGTCGGCCACGGCGAAGGCGATGGTGAGAACGCCCTCCTGGGTGTCGTTGAGCTCCAACAAACGGGCGAGCAGCAGCGGCCCCATTTCCGATACGGTCGTTCGGATCGGGTGTCCCTGTTCCCCAAGCACATCCCAAAAAACGCTGGGAAAGGCGGCGGCTGTGTAGGGATCGAGTTCAACGACCCGAGCCCGCTGCACGAATGGGTCGCTCGGCTGCCATGAACTACATAGGCCGGAAAGGTCGCCCTTGACGTCGGCGAGAAACACCGGCACGCCGGCGTTGGAAAACCCTTCGGCCAGAACCTGAAGCGTTATCGTTTTTCCCGTTCCCGTGGCGCCGGCGATAAGCCCGTGCCGGTTGGCGTACCCCAGATCAAGGCTCACTGGTCCCTCGGCCTTGCCAAGGAAAATGCCGCTATCTGCCGTCATTTGTTTCTCCCTGCATACGTGTGATTTTTGTTATTTTTGCCAATACATTATGGGGAATCGGCGGCCGGGCGCAGCGCGCGGATGGCGCGGGCGTAGTCGTCTTCGCCGAACACCGCGGTGCCCGCGACGAGTACGTTAGCGCCGGCCGCGATGACTTCCGGCGCCGTCGCGGCATTGACGCCGCCGTCCACCTCAAGCTCGATGGGCCGCTCGCCGATCATGCGGCGGATACGGCGGATCTTCTCCAACTGCGCGCCGATGAAGCTCTGGCCGCCGAAGCCCGGATTGACGGACATCACCAGGATCAGATCGAGCCGATCCAGGACATGCTCGATAACGGTTTCCGGCGTTGCCGGGTTGAGCGACACACCAGCCTTCTTGCCGAGCGAGCGAATAACTTGCAACGAACGGTCCAGGTGCCGATCGGCCTCGGCATGCACGGTGATGATGTCGGCGCCGGCGTCGGCGAATTCGGCTAAATACGGTTGCGCCGGGTCGATCATCAAGTGAACGTCAAAGGGCTTGTTTGTGTATTTGCGGATGGCGCGGACAACCAGCGGCCCGATGGTCAGGTTGGGCACGAAATGACCGTCCATGACGTCCACATGGACATAGTCACACCCCGCCGCGTCGATGGCGCGGATTTCCTCGCCGAGAATCGCGAAATCCGCCGACAAGATCGACGGCGCCACCTTGATCGGCCCCACCTTGACCGGCGAGTTCATGGCAGCGCGCCACACCATCGCGACATGACGGGGTCAGCCGACGACGTCGATGCCAAGTCCGGCACCCGGACGACGTGCGGCCACGCGCCTCTTCGCCACCGCGTCCTTGGCCTTGGCGAAGATGTTGTCCGTCGTAATGCCGAAGTACTCGAAGAGGTCCGGTCCGGGTCCCGACAAGCTGAAGTCCTTGAGGCCGATGAACACGCCGTTCTCGCCGATGTACTTGTCCCAACCCGGCGCGATGGCGGCTTCCACCGCCACCCGCACGCCGTTTGGCCATTTGGGGCCGAGCACTTCTTGTCGGTATTTGTCCGGCTGCACGTCGAACAGTTTCCAGCAGGGCATGGACACAACGGCCGTTGGAATGCCTTCGGCCTGCAGCCTTTCCCGCGCCTGAACGGCGAGATGAACTTCGGAGCCGGTGGCGAAGATGGTCACTTCACGCTCGCCCCCGGTCGCCTCGTGAAGAACGTAAGCGCCACGGGCGCAAAGGTTTACACTGACATGGTCGGTTCGAACCGGCGGCACCGCCTGGCGCGTCAGCACGAGGGTCGACGGCATATCGAATTCGGTCAAGGCGATGACCCAGCACTCGAAGGTCTCGACGGCATCGGCCGGACGAAACACCAAAAGATTGGGCATGACGCGAAGACCGGCGATGGTTTCCGACGGATGGTGGGTGGGTCCGTCTTCGCCGACACCGATGGAATCATGGGTGCAGACGTAGATCACCCGCTGCTTCATCAATGCCGACATGCGAATCGAGGCGCGCATGTAGTCGACGAAGACGAAGAAGGTGCTGCCGTAGGGGATGAAGCCGCCGTGCAGGGCCATCCCGTTCATGATCGAGGCCATGGCGTGTTCGCGCACGCCGTAGTGAATGTAGCGACCGCTGTAATCCCCCGGTTTCAGCTCGTTCATGTCCGGGGCCTTGGCGCAGCATGACTCGCTGAGATCCGCGGAGCCGCCGATCATTTCCGGGAACTCGGCGGTCAGGATCTCCAATGCTTGCCCCGAAGCCTTGCGGGTGGCCCATTTGGGCTTTTCGTCGGCAAGCCGCTTTTTGAACTCATTCAGTGGTTTCTGCCACCCGGGAGCCAATTCGCCACGGCTGGTCCGTTTGAATTCCTCCTTCTTTTCATCGCACAACGCGTCGAAGCGCTTTCCCCAGGCCTTGCGTTCTTCGATCGAGCGCTGCCCGGCACGCCGCCAAGCCGCCAGAATGTGGGGCGGCACCACGAACGGCGGATAGGGCCAATCAAGGGTTTCGCGGACGCCGTCCACTTCTTTTTCGCCGAGCGGCGCGCCGTGCGTCGCGGCGGTGCCCTGCTTGGTCGGCGCACCCTTGCCGATGGTGGTTCGACAGGCGATGAACGAGGGCCGATCGGTGAGCCGCGCCTTGGCGATCACCTGGGCGACCGCCTCGGGATCATCGCCGTTGACCATTTCCGCATGCCAGCCCGAGGCCTCGAAGCGGGCGATCTGATTGTCGCCCGTCGTCATGCAGGTGGGACCGTCGATGGAAATACGGTTGTCATCCCAAAGCACGATCAGCTTGTGCAGGCGCAAATACCCGGCGAGCGAAATCGCCTCCTGGCTAAGGCCCTCCATCAAACAACCGTCGCCGACAATGCAATAGGTGTAGTGATCGACGATGTCGCTGCCCCAGCGGCTGTTGCGCAGTCTCTCGGCAAGCGCCATGCCGACGGCATTTCCGAGACCCTGCGCCAGCGGACCGGTCGTCGTCTCGACACCAGCGGTCACGCCATATTCGGGATGTCCCGGGGTTTTCGAATGGAGCTGACGGAAGTTGCGGATCTCATCAATGGTCACGTCCTCGAAACCAGTGAGGTAGAACAGCGAGTACAGAAGCATCGAGCCGTGACCGGCGGAGAGGATGAAGCGGTCGCGGTCCTCCCACCTCGGTTGCGACGGGTCGTATTTCAAGAACTGGGTCCACAACACGGTCGCCACGTTGGCCATGCCCATGGGTAAGCCCGGATGGCCGGACTTGGCTTTTTCGATCGCGTCAACCGAGAGCATGCGGATGGCGTTGACCATTTCCTCATGACTGGCTTCAGGTTCGGCGTCGGTTTGGATGTCTTCGCCCACGACAGGCTTCAGGCGTGCAAGCGACATCGGCGGGTTCTCCTCAGCTGACATGATGCGCCAGGGCGGCATTTAACAGATAGTGTGCGATAACAAGTTGCGACAGGGCTAGTGCGTGGCTGTAGCGAAGCTGGTCGTCGGCATCGTGGAAAGCGCCCGGACGACCGCGGACACCGGGCGCGGGTGCGTTTGGAATTAGGCTCCACAGAAAGCCTTCCATCGCTTCGGCTTGGCCATCGTCAATTGTTCCAGAAACGTGAAGCGCATCGGCAGGGCGTCCATCGATGTCACGCATCAATTCGAGCATGAACCCGTTGTCGCTACCGACCTCCAATACGGGAACCAAATCCAGATACGGCAATGTCGGTCGCAGAATGTGGGCCACGCAGAGGCATTCACCGCTCTCTTCCGGCTTCTCGGGCGGCGGATAGAAGCTCACGACCATATCGGCAAAGCCGCGTTGGGGAATGACGTATTGCTCGCTGTCCCGCTGCAGCTTCGGCAGCGACGTCATCACCTGCTCGCGCGTATATCCGCCATGAATGGTGTCCCTTTGAAACTTCCAACGGTGGCGCAGTTGTTCTTCCGGTTCGAGGTAGAATTTCACATCATAGACATCGCGCAGAGATTGTGTTGCGTAGCCGAGGAGACCTTCAAGGATGATGAACTCGCGAGGTTCCACATATTCCGGCGGGTCCAGCTTGCCGCCGTTGTGGTTGTAGACCGGCTTGAGGATGGGCTGGCCGTCGCGCAGCAAGCGGACGTGCTGCTCCAGAATATCCATGTAGTTGGCGTCGGGTGAGTGCGGCGTCACCCCCATTTTCGCCCGTTCGGCCCGGGAGTAGCGGTGGTAGTCGTCGATGCAGATATTGACCGTGCGGTCGCTTCCGAGCACTTCCGCCAATCCGGCGGCCAACGTGGTCTTGCCGGCTCCCGAATCACCAACGATACCGATAATAACTGGTTGTTCCCGGGATCTACCGAGCACGCTGTTCGCCTCCTTGGTTACACGACGGCCGGCAATTTCGAATCAAAGCCGAATCCGCTCACATCAATACCCGCTGGCAGGAAATTTGAAAACCCTCGCGACCGTATCCCTTATTGGTAGGTGCGGACGAATGCGTGTGCAATCAGTTAGTGCAATTGATGGGGATTTGGCGGAGACCAGATTTGCGTGGTCGGTCGTGTGATGTAACCAAGGAGTATTGGAGGTATTCCACGGTGCATCTTAACAATGGCGTCGGCATCGCATAGACCCCAAACAAGACTTATTGTGATGATTGGAAATAAATTTGGCATATGGGAAGGCGTTCCGCTCGGTGTTTAAGGAATTTCTAGAACTTGCCGGTGCCATTGTTGTCCATATCTTATTCTACGCAACGGTCTTTGCAATCCCGAAGATCACAGTCCTGGGGATAAACTGCCGTCAAAAACGTAATGTAGAGAAGTTATCCACAGTCGCTTCCATAGGAGGGGAACCACAAGATATCGTAGTTCGAGGGCGCGATATTACAAAATTTGCGAATCAAAACTGGTGGCAAAAACGGCGAAGGCATTTCCTTAGAAAGGTGAGCCGGATCGCATCAAGGCGTCTACAGGGCCTGAAATACTTATTTGCTTGGAATTCCAATAAAGATGAGGTAATAGTATACCCAATTGGGTGGTTTCGCCGAAATTGTACGCGAGCAGTTTAGACTAGGGGGTGTTATGACGTTCTTATCATGGTCAGAGGCTTACGCGCTTCAGGTTGGGGCGCTTGATACCGATCACCAAACCATCATCGAAGCCATCAGCGCGCTCCACGACACCCGCAAGCACGGAGACGGCGATACCGAGTTCGAGGTCGCCCTTGCCCGTCTTCAGGAGGGGATTCAAGAGCATTTTGACCGCGAAGAAGCCCTGATGAAGGAACAGGCGTATCCCTATCACGCGGCGCACAAAGAGCAGCACCGTCAACTCAATCGCGACATCTATGCCGTTCGAAAGCTCCATGCAGCGGACTCGGAGAGTGTCGATCTCGATATCTTCATGGCCTTTCTGGAGGCTTGGTGGCACCAGCACATCCTTCGGAGCGACGCCATCTTTGTATCCTATTTGTCGGGCGCCAAGCACCCGACCCGTCCAGGGCCAACCGTCGATCCCATTCCAGATGGCCTGGAAAGCATCCTGATCGAGGATGACGATGCCTTGCAGATGGTTTCGGTGCAGGTGCCACAAAGCGCTCTGGATGTGATTTTCACATGCGCCCGGCTATTGCGCCGCGGCGGTTCCGAGGCGGACGCCATACGCGAGATTGCCGATCCGTTCGCGACCATGACCCTTCAAGAGGCCGCCATCGTCGCCAAGGCGCTGATGCGCTGATGCGCTGACCCGTAACCGACGAGAAGCCGAACCGTCCGTCGGTTTGCCATTGGTATTAGAATATGGACGTGCGGTTGGCTGTTCGTGACGTTTGGGCTTCCTTTACTGCGAGATGTGCCGACATCAAGGCGATATGCTCCGAAATCGAAGAGAGATGGGCCGATACGCCGGCCATGACACCGCGGATTTCGTCCGGCAATCCAACGAAAAAGGGGAGCCCCACGGGTTTGTACAGGCGAACGGTGCTGAGCATCGATTGCTCGTGCAACGCCTCTTGCGGAACCTCGATGCGGACCAGGTGATCGCGGCTGATCTGCGAAAACCTCGGCTGAAATTCATCGGGCAGACGATCGGCGACCGCGGTCAGAGCGGCAATCCGACCCATGAAGAAGCGGTTGTTGGGGAACCGTACGACGACCTGATCGCCTTCTTGGTATTGCACGAGCGAGCGGTTGTCGAGGTAGGCGAGGATGAACCGGTCGTCGCCGTATATGTCGAGGATTGTTTGTCCTTCGGTAACGACGCCCCCTTCACTCATCCCAAGGTTGGCGACGACGCCGTCGTATGACGCGAAGAATTGGCCGTCATTGTATGTGCCGACGTAGTCGTCATAGTGGGATTGCGCTTGATCGAGGCCGGCCGTCAAAAGCGGAATTTCCTCGGACAACTGGTTGCGGGATGCCTCGAGCGACAGCAATTGGCGTTGCGCATCGAAGTACCGGTGGACTAGGTCGCTGAGGCCTTTGTTGACGATCAGGCCTTGATTGCTGGCATCGCGCGACTTCCTTTCCAGACGGTGACTGATGGCGACTTCCCGTTTCGACGCGCCGATCGACGCATCGAGCCGCGCCGCCTGAATGCGTGCTTCGCTAAGACTCCGTTGAAGATCGCTGACACGGGCCGACAACTCCAGCGCCCGTCCCTTGAAACGAAAGGAATCGTAGCGAAGCAGCAGATCGCCACGGTTGACGCGATCGCCATTGGCAACAAGAAGGTCCTTGATCGTGGCCTCGAATTCCAAGGCAACCGAGTGCCGACGCGCGTAGACGAAGCCGTCGCCTTCGAGCAGGTAGTAGTGGCCGAAAGTACGATCAATAAGAATAACGGCAATCGATAATATGGCGATTACGTAAATGTATTTACCGAGGCGCAGAGGTTCGCGGCGCGTGTCCTCGGTGATGCGATAGGGGAGGGGCGTTGATTTAATCACGGCTTTCATATGTCGATCTCAATACATTTCGACTCGGTTTCTAACCTTCGCGGGAACGTAGGAATCGCTATAGGATCCGCGGAAAATCAATTCATTGGTCACGGCATATAGGCGAATGAATCGCAAGAAATAAACATTCACCAAACCATAAAGCGGTGCACAAAATATGTATTTAAAGTCCTCCCTAGGCCTTGTTGATACCGATAGCGCTAAGAAATACTTTACAATGGCGATAAAAGAATAAAATATCATCATTGCCATCAATATTATGAAAGCAAAACTTCCATATAGATAAAAAATATAGGACAGGTAAATGACAAAAAGAAATGGAACAAGTCCACGAAAATAGTAGATATCGAAAAAACTGAGCGCGAACGCGAAGTCGAAGTGGGCCCGCAGGGGATTGATGACGTAATTCCGCGCTTTGCGAAACCGCAATCGGACCATGGAGCGATTCCATCGCAGCCGTTGCCGACCCAGCGCCGGGAAGGTGGTCGGCACATCGGTCATTGCCACCGCGAAAGGCGCGAAGCGGGCGCGCCAACCGGCCACGCGCAGCCTGGCCATGGTGTCGCCATCTTCGCCAGGGCCGAAGTCCCAACCGCCGATGGCGCGAACGGCGTCGGTCCGGTAGAGCCCGAATGCCCCCGACGCCACGAAATAAAAACCGATGACGTCCTTGACGATCCGCCCCAGCGTGATGCTGAACGCGTAATTGATATGCTGCGCCCAGGTCAGCACCGAGTCGTTGATGTTGCGGACGCGCAGCGTGCCGCCGACGGCACCGACGGTCGGATCCCTGAAATACGAAGCGGCGACCGCGAGCGCCGTGCGGTCAAACGTGGTATCGGCATCGGTGACCAGAAAGAGGGGATAGCGAACGCGCTGGAGCGCAGCGTTCACGGCCGCCGATTTACCGGAGCGCGACCGGAGAAGGATATAGTCGTCGATCAGACCGCGCCGTTCCAACGCGCGACACATGGAATGGGTTTCATCGTTGGACCCGTCATTGACGACAATGATTTGCAACGTTTTCAGAGTCTGTTCGCGCAGGGAAAGAACGGTTTGCCGAATGCAATCGGCGTTGTTGTGACCGGGTACCACGACACTGATGCCGCCCTCATACATGGCGTTGGTTCGGTCGCTGTCTCGCCGAAAAAGGACGAACCAGGCGATGATCATCCCGCCCAGGAAATAGCGCGGAATTTCGATGAATAGCGGCATCCAGAACACCGCCGTCAACGAATGGGGATTCTGGTTGAGCAGAAAGTCGAGCGCTTGGTCGAACATCAAGCGGCCCAGCCCAATCCGTGCTGCAGGCAGTCGCCGATGCTGTGGAATTGAAATCCCGCACCGTCGATCACGTCGTGTTCGAAAATGTCGCCGAGCGCGCGTTTCAGGCGGGTTTCAACGAACCGGCCGCGTTCGAGGTCGGCACCGGGCAACAGCAGGATCAGCCTGCCGAGATGGTAGGCGACGATGTCCGTGGAGCGCACCAGATTGGCCAGTTCACTGCCGAAACGGACGAAGAACTGGATTTCCATGCCGGCACCCTGGGGGATCTGCTTGATCTTGGTAAGATCGATGATCAGGGCCAACGTCTGCAGGTGGTGGCGCTCTTCAATGGCCATCATTTTTTGCGCGACGACCGTGAGCATGGGCAGCGGCAACAACGGCAATCGTTTTCCAAGGATCGATGTGATCGGATCGGTCTGCGCCATGCCGCTGAACAGCGCATGGGTGCCTTCCGCGGTCAGCACATAGTCATGAATACGCAACCGCGGGCTGTCCTCGGCCGGAAACTTGAGGCCGCAGGAGAGACAACGTCCGAGAGCCTGAACTTCCGTCGCGCGGTGATTGCATTCGGCGCAAACATGAACCTGCCCCGGTTTATCGTAATCGAAACCGAAGTGCCGCAGCTCTTTTCGGCATTTTGGGCATGTATAGATTCCGTGCGGACCGAGAAATTGCGATTCTTCAGCCTGAAACGCACAGTCAAAATGATGTATCAGCGGTAAGTCGATGATGTCGATACAGCCGCATTTCGGACAGCCGTCGCGGAGGAGGACGTTGATACTGCCGCAGTCGGGACAGGGGTGGGCGATATCGACAAGTTCGGATGACAGAAATCCCGACCGCGCCATCTCCGCCAACAGGGTCACCGGATCGGGAGGCTGCGTTCCCGGTTCGGAAACCAGCACGCGGCTGGCATGGTATGCGAATCCGCGCTTCAGTTTCGGAGAGAACATGACGGAGATGCGGTTGAACCGTGTCCAGGCAAACGCGAGCAGAGCGTTCATTGGAAGGGAAAGGGATGCCGACGGCACTGTGGAGCGCAACTCGGCGTAGCGCTTCGCGATGCCGGTGGCACGGTCGAGAACCGGCCGCAGGTTGTCGAAAGCCAGGTCCGAGCTTTTCAGCTCGTCAAACTCATTCCCTTCACC
>JAHCKI010000409.1 GCA_026125865.1 Rhodospirillales bacterium | reverse complement strand
GACCGTTTGATCAGCGACATCTCCCACGCATCCCGCCTCGATGCCGAATTGTCGCGCGCGGAAACAAGCGTGGTCGACTTGCGGAAAATGTTGGAGACGCTCGCCGAGGTGAGCGAAATGTCGTCCATCGCCAGCGACGTGCGCGTGCGCATGCAGGCGGCGAATGGGAGGGCTCTGCTCGTTCCCGGACTGGAAGACAGGCTGGTTCAGGTTTTTCGCAATCTCATCGCCAACGCGGTTTCATTCAGCCCTCCCGGCGGCGTCATAACCATCAAGGCAAAGCGTGAAAAAGGTAAGATCGTGGCCGAAATCCTCGATGAAGGCCAGGGAATACCCGAAGGCAAGGAGGCGACCATTTTTGACCGCTTCTATTCGGAGCGGCCCGAGGGGGAAAAGTATGGGACACACTCCGGTCTCGGCCTCAGCATTTCGAAGCAGATTATCGATGCACACAAGGGCGAGATCTTTGCCGAGAACCTTCGTGATCGAGACGGACGGGTGCGAGGCGCGCGATTCGTGGTCCGTTTGCCTGCGCAAAAGGGCTGAACTTCACCGGCGGCGCTGCAAGCTGTTGACAGTATGCTTCGGGGCTTCCAATCTCCCGGCCATGCAACACATTCGTGGCACATGCATCGCAGTGAACGGACATGGGGTCCTCATCCGCGGCTCTTCGGGTTCGGGGAAGTCCGATCTGGCGGTCCGCTTGATCGACGAAGGCGCGACCCTCGTCGCCGATGACTACACCTGTGTGGCCATCGAAGACGGCGCGGTGATGGCGTCGGCGCCGGCCGCCATTCAAGATCTGCTAGAGGTTCGCGGACTGGGCATTTTGCCGTTTCCCTCGGCATCCCCCGTCCGTCTGGAGGTGGTCATAGAAACAGGGAATTCAGGTGCGATGGAACGGCTGCCCCGTGATGCGACGACGGAAATTCTCGGTGTTGCCGTGCCGTTGTTTAAACTGGTGCCATTGGAAGCTTCGGCCACCGCCAAGGTTCGGCTTGCCGTCCAAATCGCGACTGGCGATATAATACCGGTCCGATGAGCGACAAACATGAACCCCACATGGTTGGGGATCCCGGTACGCCCGACCAGCAAACCCGGAAGCCGGTCTCGGCTTCGCGAGTCGTGTTCGTGACCGGTATGTCGGGCGCCGGCAAGACGTCCGTGCTGAAGGCGCTACAGGATCTCGGGTACGAGACCGTCGATCATGTGCCCATGACATTAATGGAGCGTCTCGTCACGCCGACGGAGACGGACGGCGATCTGCCGGCGCGACCGATTGCCATCGGCATCGATGTCCGCACGCGGGCGTTCGATGCGAACGTCTTTCTGCAGACATTGGATCGGGTCCGCGCGGAAAGCGACCGCCAAGTCAAGCTGGTGTTTTTGGACTGCGACGATGGCGAATTGCGCCGGCGCTACACGGTCACCCGGCACCGCCATCCGCTCGCCGTCGATCGCCCCTTGAGCGACGGCATCGCCATCGAGAGGCGAACGATCCATCCCTTGCGCAGCAGCGCTGATCAGGTCATCGACACGACACACCTGAATTTGGGCGAACTCAAGCGTCTTCTGGAGACCGAGTTCGGTGAAGCGACCGAGCAGGGTCTGGCGATATTCGTGACATCGTTTTCGTTTCGCCTCGGCTTGCCGAGGGAAGCGGACCTTGTGTTTGATGTTCGTTTTCTCAACAACCCGTATTATGACACCGAATTGCGGTTGCTTACCGGTCGGGACGAAGCGGTCGCCGCGTATGTCCGACGGGACCGGGCTTGGGATGAGTTCGTGGAGACGTTGTTTGGGTTGTTGAAGCTGCTGGTGCCGCGCTATGAAGCGGAAGGCAAAAGCTATCTTACTATCGCGATCGGCTGTACCGGTGGCCGTCATCGTTCCGTCTTCGTGGCGGAACAGGTGGCGGCTTGGTTGGCGCATCAGGGTCTACGTGTTCGCCTGCTTCATCGCGACGTTGACAGAACCTGATCTCGTGGAAAATAAGAAGGATATCTTAGTCCCATGATCGGAATGGTGTTGGTTACCCATGGGCGGCTCGCCGAGGAGTTTATTCTGGCCCTGGAACACGTTGTTGGG
>JAHCKI010000408.1 GCA_026125865.1 Rhodospirillales bacterium | reverse complement strand
GACCGGTCTGTCGGATTTCATCGCCATGGGTCCAAGCTCATGGAGGCCCATCTTCATCTCGTCGGCGATGTAGCCGAGGTAGCGGCCGCAACCGGCGGCGCAGCGGTCGTTCATCTGGAAGTTTTCGACGATGCCGTTCGCATCGACCTGGATGCCCTTGGTATCCTGACCGCCAATGTCGAGAACCGTCCGCGTTCCGGGATACATCATATGGGCGCCGAGCCCATGGCAGAGGATCTCCGAACGGATGTGTTCCTTGGAGAACGGCAGCGTGACCCGCCCGTAACCCGTGCCGACCAAGTACACCTCATCCAGCTTCACGTCGAGGCTCCCGTTTACCAGGGCCTCGATCGTTGCGCGCTGTTTCGCGAAACGTTTGCCGTCGCCCAGCAAACCGTCCAGCGCCCGCCGAAATTTGCTGCTTATGTCGCCGCCCGGTGGACGGTTCTCCACTTCGATGATGGATTTGTCGTAGAGGTTGAGCAGAAGTTCGTAAGGAAGGCCTGAATCCCTCGCCACGGCTTCGGACGTGGCGAGGAACTTGGCGCCGGCGATGTCCCGGAAGAAATCCGACTTGCGCTTGGCGCCCGGCGCGAACAGGTCGGGCGCTTCCGTGCGCAGACGCCGGAACACCTCGGCCAGCGCCGCCGCAGCGGTGTTCCGCACGGTCGCGAACCGCTCGCCGTTCAACTGCCTGAGACACGTGTCTTCCAGGTCGCCTAGTTGTTCCAAGAACTGCTCGAGGCGAAACGCGCCTTCAAGCTCCGCAAGGAAACCGTCGAGGTCATCGCCGAGAACGCCAGCGTCGTCGAGCGCGTGCCGGCACAACATGAGCCGCGCGTCGATCCTCGCCTCCTGACCAGCGACCCGCGTCGCCGTCTCGTAGTTGGAGCGCGAGTTCGTGATGCCGCGGCCAAGGACCCGCTGTTTCTCGTCCATGAGCACCGCTTTGGTGGTGGTCGAACCGAGGTCGATGCCGACGAATGTCCTCATGCCGTGCCTCCCACGGCTTCCCGGGGACCCGCGCGCTTCTGGTCGATCATCTGGAAATAGCTCTCCAAGCGGTTCTTGATGTTGGCCGGTGAAAAGTAGCGCGGATCGACCAGGTCGGATTCGATGAAGGCCGCCGGCCGGCCGGTGCGCTTCTCGACCTCTCTCATGATCAGGAGCTGACCCGCCGAGAAACTGTTGCAGCTCTTGATGGAGTTCACGAGCAGCCCGTCCGCCTGGTAGGTATCCACGTAGTTGGCGAGCATATCGACGCGCTGCGGCAGGCTTCGGTTGGTGTATACGCCAAGGCAGTAGTCGGCCAACGTTTCCAAGGGGTTGTCAGGATCGTGCCGGAAGCCGAAGTCGTAGACACCGCCGACCTTGGTGTAGCTTGACGCGACGACCACGGCCCCTTCGCCATAGAACATCTGCCAGAAGTCGCGGAAGCTGGTGTAGTTGGGCGGCCCCTCGACGACCAGGCGATACCGTTCTTCGCCCATGTCGCCTTCGGGAGTCACTGGTCCCTGCTGTTTGGCGAGGCGGTCTTCGACCTCGGCCCGCAGCGACTGGTAATAGCCGGTGGCATCCGTGGTGCCGCGGAACGCCCCGAAGATCGGGCCGATGTAATAGATGCCGCCGAAGTAGGCGTCGATGGGTGACGGCCGGTTCCTGGCGCTTTGCAACACCCACACCAGATCGTCCTCGGCGCGCGCCGATTCCTTCAGGTACTCCCGTAGCCGATCGATGTCGAATTTGACGCCGCTCACCTCCTCGAGTTTCGGAATCACCTCTTGCTTTAGCTGCGTGACCATGTAGTCGCGCATGTTCTGGGTGATCTTGCCGTCGCCCGTGTAAGGCGTGTGCAGCATAATGGTCGGGCACTTGTACTGTTCACGCAGAAGCTCGAACCATTTCATGAACGTGAAGCAACCGGTGTAGGACAGCAGCAGAACGTCCGGCGCGGGCATCTGGTAGCCGTAGGGCCCGACATTCCCACGTGCCAGCATGCCGATGTCCGACTTGACGTAGGTGCAGACATCCTCGGAGTGACCGATCTTTTCGGCCTCCATGACGTAGCCGCCGCTCTCCTTGCGCAGGCCGCTCTGGATCGCGTTGACCTCCGGCA
>JAHCKI010000407.1 GCA_026125865.1 Rhodospirillales bacterium | reverse complement strand
CCCACGAGCAGGTCGTCGCGCTCGCGAAGAAGTACCTCGAACCCATCCCCCGCCAGGCCCCGCCTCCGCCTGTCCGCACCGTCGAACCGCCCCAACTCGGCGAGCGCCGCATCGTCATCAAGCGCCCCGCGCAACTGCCCCTCCTGCTCGTCAGCTATCACGTCCCGGCCACGAAACACGCCGACAACGCCGCCCTCGACATGCTGAACCGTCTGGTTCAGGCGACTGGGGATGATGGCACCGGTCGATACCGCGGTTTCGTCGATCTCGGCGATGCCCGCCCAGATGAGAAAACCGCAGGCAATGGCGCCAATGGCAAACGACGCGAACCGGACGAGCGTCGGTGAGCCGGCTTCCTCCAGATAGTCGGACTGGGCGAGGCAGCGGGCTTGGCGCCGTGAAAGACGAAGGGGCGGTAGACCGGGAGCGGTTTCGACGAGCTGATTCATCGCAGTTCCTTTGGCATGACCTGCAAGACGTCCTGGGTCGGTCCGAAAGCAGCAACACGGCCGCCGTCCATCCACAGGATCTTATCGGCGAGCTGTAAATGACTTGGCCTATGCGTAACGATGAAGACGGTGGTGTTCCCTTTCATTTCGTTGATTGCCGTCTGCAGTGCCTTGTCGGCGGCGAAGTCGAGGCCGGTTCCGGGCTCGTCCAGCAAGAGGATCGGGGAACGCTTCAGGAAGACACGCGCCAGACCCATTTGCTGGCGAAAACTGGTCGGCAGCATGTTCGTCGCCACGTCCCCGATGCGGGTGTTGAAGCCGTCGGGCAGGGCCGATATGTCGTCGAGAATTCCGGCCAAGCGGGCCGCCCAGCGCAGTTCATCGTCCGTGGCAACCGGCTGCGCCAGCCGTAAATTCTGCGCCAGGGTACCGTAGAAGAATTCGCAGGATTGGGGCAGGTAGGCGACGAGATCCCGCACCGCGATCGGATCGAGCTGGCGAATATCCTTGTTGTCCAGGCGGATGCAGCCGGCCTGGGGAACGTAGAGGCCGAGGATCGTTTTCAGGATGGTCGACTTGCCGGAGCCGGTCGCGCCGATGATGGCGACAACCTCGCCCGGTTTGACATCGAAGTCCACCCCCATCAACGCGGGCTCGCTGTCGGGACCGTAACGCAGCGATACATGGGAAAAGCGGACGCTGCCGTTGAGCTTGCGTAGCGGCGACAGCATGGCGTCCGGCTCCCGTTCGGAGGGCAGCTTCATCAGGCTGTCGATCTGGCGAATGCTGGAGCGCACCTGCGTCAGGCGGCTGATGGTCGCAAAGCCGGTCTGCAGCGGCGCCAACACGCGCCACACGAGGATCATGGAGGCGATCAGTCCGCCGGGCGTCAACATCCCATCCATGACGCGAACGACCCCGAACATGATGGTCGAGACTCCCGCGCCCATCATCAGCAAGTGCGACAGATTGTTGATCAGGCCATTGGCCAGCCCGGAGTAGAAGTTGTTGAGACAGGCCTTGGCCGACAGTTCCCGGTAGCGGTTCAGCCATACCCCCTCGGCGGCCGCATACTTGATCGCGCGCATGCCGGGCACCATCTGGGCGAGGAATTCCTGCCGCTGGGCGACGGCGCGCGAAGACTTGGCGACCGTGGAGCGGATCATCGGCGCGGTGAGATATGCCAACAAGCCGAACAGCGCGATGGCGCCGACCGGCACATAGGCGACGGGGCCGGCAATCACGGCGATGACGACAATGAACAGGAGGGAGAACGGGATCTCGAAAAGGGCAAAGGCCATCGGGCCGGTGAAGAATTCGCGAACGTTTTCGAAGTCGCGCAGGCGCGTTACCTGGGCGCCGACCGTCGCCCGTTCGATGAATGCAGAGGGCAAGGACAGGATCTTTTGAAAGATGGCGATACTGGCGATGTGATCGAGGCGTGCGCCGACAAGGGCGACGATGCGGGCGCGCACCGTTCGCAGCACCATGTCGCTAACCAAAGCAAGCCCAACACCGATCGCCAGATAGGTGAGGGTCGAAAGGGAGCCGGAACCGATGGCCTTGTCGTATACCGCCATGACGAACAGCGGCGCCACCAGCGCCAGTACATTCAACATCAGCGTCATGACGATGGTCTGGAGCGCGAGACCGCGAAACCGCGTGAAAACGGTGGCG
>JAHCKI010000406.1 GCA_026125865.1 Rhodospirillales bacterium | reverse complement strand
GCGGTCCCTATCTGAGTATTGTTTCAGGTCTCGGCGGCCAGGATTAGACGGACGAGTAAAACAATCCATACAACAACGCAAATAGCGGCGACGGTGATCACCACCTTTTTGATGGTATTGCCTCTGCCATTGTTCGACATGGTTTGCTTACAACCCAGGGCAGCAATGGCCACCGTTCATACGAACGCCGCCAAGCGTTTCGCCGCTTCCTGCAGTTTGGTTCGCGCCTGTATCGCCTCGTCGCGCCGCTCTCGCTCGGTTTCGACCACTTCCGGCGGCGCCTTCGACAAAAACTTGTCATTGGCGAGCTTGACGTCGAAACGAATGATCTCCTTGTCCAGCTTGGCGATCTCGCGCGTCAGTCGCGCCCGCTCAGCCTCGACATCGATGACGTCGGCCAGCGGCAAAACGACAGTGACCTCGTCGAGCACCGACTGAATGGACCCTTGCGGAACGTTGCCATCGAGCAGTTCGATCGACGACAACCGCGCCAAGCTCTCGATGAGCTGACGATTTCGTGTCAGGTTGTCCCTTGTTTCCTCGCCGGCATCCCGAAGCAACAGAGGAATTTCAGCCCCCGGCGGCACATTCATCTCCGCGCGCACCGATCGCACCAGTGAAATCAATCGAACGACCCAATCCATCTCCTTCGCGGCGACCGCGTCGGTGCGCGATAAGTCGAAGCTCGGCCACGGGCGCATCATCAACAACTCGCCGTCGCGATCCGCCGTCTCCTGGAACAACTCTTCGCTGATGAATGGCATGAACGGATGCAACAGGTGCAGGATCTGGTCCAGCGCCCATGCCGCGGTCGCCCTGGTCTCGGCCTGCGCCGACATGCTGCCGCCGAGGAGAATGGGTTTGACGAACTCCAGATACCAATCGCAGAAAGTCCCCCAGACGAACTGATAGAGCGCGCCCGCGGCCTCGTTGAACCGATACCCCTCGATTGCCTCGGCCACCCGTTGGCTTGTTTCCGCCACTTTCCCAGCCAACCAGCGATTGACCTGCTCCGATGCATCGAAGGGATCGAAGCCCCGCACCGGCCGGCAATCGTAAACCTGACAGAAGCGCGCCGCATTCCATAGCTTGGTGCCGAAATTTCGATAGCCGGCGACTCGCGCCTCCGACATCTTGATGTCGCGGCCTTGGGCGGCGAATGCGGCCAACGTGAAGCGCAGCGCGTCCGCTCCGTACTCGTCGATCAGCTTCAGCGGATCGATGACGTTGCCCTTGGACTTGGACATCTTCTGGCCCTTCTCGTCCCGCACCAAGGCATGGATATAGACGGTATGGAACGGCACCTCGCCCATGAAGTGCATCCCCATCATCATCATGCGGGCGACCCAGAAAAAGATGATGTCAAAGCCGGTAACGAGCACATCGGTCGGGTAATACCGCTCGACTTCCGGTGTCCGATCCGGCCAGCCGAGTGTCGAGAAAGGCCACAAGGCCGAAGAAAACCAGGTATCGAGAACGTCGGAATCGCGGGTCAGCTCGACATCCTCGCCATAGTGCGCGCGGGCGGAGCTTTCGGCCTCCGCCTCGCTCATTTCCACGAACACGGCGCCGTCCGGGCCATACCACGCCGGAACCTGATGCCCCCACCAGATCTGACGCGAAATACACCAGGGTTGAATATTCCGCATCCACTCGAAGTAGGTCTTTTCCCACTGTTCCGGAATGAAACGGGTCCGACCACTTTCCACCGCCGCGATGGCGGGCTCGGCCAAGGTCTTGGCGTCGACAAACCATTGATCGGTCAGCCACGGCTCGATCACGACGCCCGACCGGTCGCCATAGGGAACCATCATCAAGTGTTCCTCGACCCTCTCAAGAAGGCCGAAAGTTTCCATTTCGCGCACGATGGCGTCGCGTGCTTCGTAGCGGTCGAGACCGCGGTACCGCTCCGGCACGGCATCGTTCATGGAGGCGTCGGCGGTAAGAACATTGATCATTTCCAGGTCATGACGACGCCCGACCTCGAAATCGTTGAAGTCATGGGCCGGGGTGATCTTGACCGCGCCGGTTCCCTTTTCCGGGTCGGCGTATTCATCGGCGACCACCGGAATGGGCCGATCCACGATTGGCAAGATGCAGCGCTTGCCGACCAGGTCGGTGTAGCGCT
>JAHCKI010000405.1 GCA_026125865.1 Rhodospirillales bacterium | reverse complement strand
TCTAGAGCACCAGCGGCCACCGGCGGGCGCTGTGGATCACGGCAAGGATCACCACCCGACCCTCGTGAATGCGGTATGGTACGATGAACGGCGTTGCGGGGATGATGAGTTCACGGGTGTTTTTCACTCTTCCCGACCGACCGAGATGAGGGAGGTCCGCAAGGCGCTCTACGCCGGCAAGAATTTGGTCAAAGACGCGCTCCGCAGCGCCGGGATCATCTTCGGCAAAGTAAGCGCGCAGCGCCTCAAGGTCGTGAAGCGCGCTCTTGAGCCATCTGATCTCCATTCTTGCTGCCAAGATACTTACGAATCAGATGACTCACGTCGTGCCGCCGTGTCGTTTTCGACCCAGGAACGCACCAATCCGGCAACGTCGTCATGGCTGACGGTTGGAGCGCCGGCTTTAAGCTCTCGTACGCGTTCGTCGATGATATCGACCTGCCATGCGTTGGCGTCCACGTATGAGGTGATGGCTTGTTCCGCCAAATATGACCTACTGTGCTTCGTCCGTTCCGCCAGGGCGTCGAGCCTGTCCTTCACCTGCTTGGAGAGACGGACGTTTACCGTGGTCGTGTCGTCCATAGGTGTGCTGCCATCCGTGTGCTGTGTTGTGACATGGTATGATGAGCTATAGCACGATGGTTGTGTTTCGGAAACCAAGCGCCTCTTGAACCGCGGGGCTATCGCCCATGATCTTGGCGGGCTTCGTCACCACCGACGCCAAGCGCGCGCCGCGCGCCTGCTGGACTCAGGCGCAATAAACTCATGAAGCCTGAGCTTGTCGCGCACGACGTGGACACTGCGGACGGCAAGTGTGTGGCCGTCAATTGCGATTGCTCGGTCCCGAACCGGGCATCTCGATCAATCGAACAGCTTGTCGATATCGTCCTGCGAGATTTTTTGTTCGGTATCGAGCTGCGGGCCGTGCAGGAGGTGTGAGTCGTCGCGTTTGTCGGTTGTCTCGATGTCCTCGGGGGGCTCGACCTCCGCGAAGGAATCGGGTCCTCCCAGGATTTCGACCATGCGTTCGACGCGCTCCTCGACGAACATCATGGTATTGACGACCTTCGAGATCCGTTGACCGGTTATGTCCTGGAAGTTGCATGCCTCAAAAATGCGAATGATGCGTTCGCTGATTTCTTCGAGCGCCGCGACATCGCTGGAGCCGCGAATGCTGCTGCGCAAGCGGCTGGCGAGGCTGTCGATTTCCTCGGCGGCCGCAAGGATCGTCTCCGTTGCCGCCTCGGTGGCCCGAACGACGGCGGCAAGCTCATCGTTGGCGCCGAGAAGGCGATGGGGATCGCTGTCCTTTTGCCGGAGCGCGGCGATCTCCCGTTTGGTGTCGGCGATCGAGCGTGACATTTCGCCGATTTCCTTGCGCAGGATATCGATTCGCGTGTCGCAATCGGCCGCTTCCTCGGTTGCCGAGCTTGGTTTCGTGTCGATCTGGGACAGGACGCTTTCAAGACGCCGATCCAGGGAGGCGATCGCCTTGATGATCTGTTGGTGATGCTCTTTCGCCACGGAGAAACCCGTTTCGGGTTCGAGCAATGGGGCGTTCGCTGTGTTTTTGATCCGACCCTGCATGATTTCAGCTTTGAATAAGTCTTTGGACATTCGCTCGTCTACAATCGATGATAGCGGACAGGAGTGTTCTAATCCTTAAAGGAAATCTCTTGCAATATTATCATCTATAGATTGACTAAGAAAATCACATTGCGGCATGCGCTTGTGATGTGGATTTGTTGTGCACCCGGCTTCGCCGTGATAGTGTCGGCGCTGCCAAGGGTATTGATTCTTCTCGATTTTGGGTAAGTCTGCGTGAACACAGCCTCGCCAGCGCCGCCGCCGTCCGCAATGGCCTCCGTCGCCATTGAAGAGGAGATGCAGCGCTCGTACCTCGACTACGCCATGAGCGTCATCGTCAGCCGGGCATTGCCCGATGTCCGGGACGGTTTGAAGCCCGTGCATCGACGAATCATCCATGCCATGCAAGAGGGCGGCTACGGCCACGACCGGCCCTACCGCAAATGCGCCCGCATCGTCGGCGATGTCATGGGCAAATACCATCCCCATGGCGACCAGCCGATCTACGACGCCCTGGTGCGGATGGCCCAGGACTTCGTGATGCGGCTGCCGCTGATCGACGG
>JAHCKI010000404.1 GCA_026125865.1 Rhodospirillales bacterium | reverse complement strand
ATTGACGGTTGCCGCCCTGGTGGTCTCTCGCAAGTCATCTCGCAACCAACGGGTACCAACAAACGAAAGCATGGTGCTGTTATGGGTGGCGGTCGGCCTTTTCGTCTGTTGCGCCATTGTCGCCATCATTCACGTGGCCGAGGCCTTTGTCAGCGCTTATTTGAACGTGCCACGGCCGGAGCACTTGAAGCCGTTCTTTGAGACCCTATCCCGATGGACCTACCCGGCGGAACAGGAGAAACTGAGGAGCGCCTTCGCGCAATGGGACGTCGACAATTTCGCCATCAATCGGTGGCTCGCTGTTGTCGGCGCGGTCGTCGCCCTGTTCGGAGGGCACAATTTTCTGCCGATGCGGCGCCGCGCTTGGCGATGGGCCGTAACGCTTACCGTGGCCGCTGCCGCGTGCCTGGTCGCTCTCGAATTGAGACCTTTCGCTTCTCTCTTTCATGGTACGGGCATGACGTCACGTAGCACCGTGGCGATATTCCCCTTGCTGGATGCCCTCGTCGCGGCAATCGCGTACTTCGGACTGGCCGTGGTGCTTTGGATTGCCGATGCGATCCGGCGTCGCCGGACGGCCGGGCGCATCTTGGGTTACCACCTCCCCATCGGCCTGATACACGTCGGCGCGGTGATGGCGTTGACGGCGGGGCTGGTCGCCACCGTATTCGATTCCTACGCTCAGAAGATGCTTTTGGTTCCCGACGATATGGAAAAACCTCAGGCGATGCCCGACGGGTTTGAAGTTACGGTCCGACTCGGACCGGGAGAATACATCGCCGACGGCGGACATTCCTTGAACGGCGCCCCGGCCTACCGCGCGGAGGCCAATGTTGGTTGGCGCCTCGACCGCGATGGCTCTCCGATTGCGAAGGCGGAGGGACAAACGGTGTTCCGCGATGATCGACCGCCTGCTGTCGAAAGCGAGGGACCGGTTCGCTTGATGTGCGAAATGATCGACTATCGTTACGCTCGGTTCGTCAGCGGTTCCAGTCGGATGATCCATCCCTTCATTCATCGTGGACTATGGCAAGACGTGCAGGTTTGGCTTCCGAATGTCGATCCAATTCTCGATGCGGCCGCAGAACCCAAGGACGCCGGCGGTCGGCGTGAACCGATCACCATACCGATGGTGCTCAAGGTATATCCGCTGATGACCTGGTTTTGGTTCGGTCTCGGCCTGGTCGTTGCGGGCATGGGGGTGGTCACCGTTTCCAGCATATTGCGGCTGAAAGGCAAGTGAAGTGACCAAGACGCTGTTCCAATGCCTTTTTGTGCCTGGGGTAGCGACAATGGTTCGGCGGCGGACGACTCCGATGGCGTACGTGCAGTCGTGCTTCGCTTTGGGGGCTCGGGCTGATCGGGCCTGGTCCGCCGCAGGGCACGTGCCGGCTCGCATTTCAAGGTCCTTGCCCATCACCTTTCAAATCGATAGTTTTACATTTGTTGCAACCAACGTGAGAACGAACTCCCATGGCCGACACCTTGACCGTGCGCAGGATCGGGAACTCCTTTGGTGTCATTCTCGGGCGCGACGTCGTCGATCGGCTGGGCGTGAAGGAGGGCGACGCCTTGTTCGCCGTGCGCACACCCAACGGGATCGAGTTGACCCCCTACGATCCCACCTTTGCCGAAGCCGTTGAGGCTGGCCGCGACTACATGCGCCGCCACCGCGACGCGATGCGCGAACTGGCGAAGTGAAGGAGCCACGCTGGCTGACCGCGGCCATAATTCGCGCCCTGCATTCGGAGGCGCTCGCCCGTTTCGGTGGCGCCGGTGGTATTCGTGATGAGACGCTCCTCGAGAGCGCGCTGGCCCGACCGCTCCATGCGTTCACCTGCGACCGGGACCCGAATCGTTTTGACCTCGCAGCGGTGTACGGTTACGGCATCATCCGCAATCATCCGTTCGTTGATGGTAACAAACGTGCCGGCGTACTGGCTATCGCCGTGTTCCTGCATCTCAACGGCTGGCGCTTCGATCCGGACCAGAGCGATGAAGTCCGGATGATCCAGGCTGTCGCCGCTGGTGAGATTGGCGAAAAGGAACTTGCGGCTTGGGTTCAGTCCAATGCGGTGCCGCATTCCGCGTCCTAGAGCAAAATGCGATCAGGTCGAGTCACCTGATCGCATGAATTTGCTCTAGATTCTAAAGA
>JAHCKI010000403.1 GCA_026125865.1 Rhodospirillales bacterium | reverse complement strand
TCGTGCTTTTTTGCCTTGGTTGCAGCCTTGAGGGGGCGCAGGGGTTCGTTCCCGGACGCGTCCCCGATGTGGCCGACATCGTCGCCAACACCATCGGCGTCGTCATTGGTTTGACCAGCGCCTGGCTAGTCATGGTGTTCGCATCGCGCCGTCCGGCCGTTGGAGCCAACCCGAACCGCGGTCAGAGATACGAGTAGAGATGTTTGTTCCCGCCGGTGCATGGAAAAAAAGCACGGCTTGGCCAGATTCTACTTGAAAATGACCCATATGGGTGCTTATTGTGCTCTCTGCTACCATGAAGTGGAATTTTTTCAGGAGAAGTCATGGAAAGCCGCGCCGAGATCTTTCTGGACCCCAGTTACGGCCATTTCCCTGATCGTTCTCGCGTTTTGGCTCGCGAATCGATTGGTTCCCGCGAGGCAGTGCCGGATGAGGATTTGGCATGGCGTCGGCTCGGCTATGTCCTCTGTTTCTGTTCGAGCGTGACGACCCTGCTGTTGTTCATAACCGCCTACAACCTCCTGTTCCGATAGCGCCCACCTCCACCGCTCAAAGCTTTCGGTCATCAATTCACAAGACAAGTACGGCCGTGCGTTAAGGTTGAGCGAAGGAATCTACCTCGTCGCCTTCCTTGTTACGTGCCGCCAACGCCAGCGCGAAGTTCGTATCGGCATGACTAGAAAGCCTCCCAAACCGGTTGCGCAGAAGTCCATGGTGCGACCGGACCAGCGGAGATTGAAAAATTTGGGTTCTTTGACTTAGTGGTTTGGGTTATTCAGATGGCTCAAAGAACAAGCGGGCGGGAGAGGGCGACCATGAAATCCAATCGAAATTTCGTGATGATCGCAGTTGGCGTGTTCTCCGTCGTTTAGCATCGGGACTTCGGCGTCATCATCGTTCTCGATTTCGCGGGCTCCGCCTACGCGCAGCTCAGAGCGACAGAGGCCCACTTGGCGTCCCTCACCTTGGGGGCGTTCTTCGTGGCCGCAATCATCCCCTTTGTTGTCGGCGGCTGTGGCGCCCTGATCAAAGATTTGTTCATCAAAGATGAAGCCGGGGAGACGAAGCGGGCGGCTCTTGGCGAAGCGCTGAGAGTGTTCCTGCAAGGCAGCATTCTTCTCCTAGCGTTCACCTACCTGATGACGGCCTGGGGTCTCGATCCGTTTGCCGGAGCCGAAGCCGGACCGGCGGAACGCTTTGCCCGCGCCGTTTTGCAGGTCGGTGACGCGATCCTTTTGGGGTGGACGATCTGGCGCGCGGTCAGACTGGTCCTCGATCACTACGCGATGTCCGATGCGGGCGGGGCGGTGAACGAAGATGGCATGGGCGCGCCGGGCTCGCGCCTCGCGACCGCGCTCCCGGTTCTCCGCGGTTTCCTGTTCTCCGCCATCGTGACCATATCGGCGATGATCGCCCTCTCCGCGCTCGGTGTCGACATCGGACCGTTGCTCGCCGGCGCCGGCGTCCTTGGCCTCGCCGTCGGTTTTGGTGCACAAACGTTGGTGAAGGACGTCATCACCGGGCTTTTCTATCTCGCCGAGGACGCATTCCGCAAAGGCGAGTACATCCAAACATCCGCCGGCAAAGGCGTTGTCGAAAAAATCTCACTGCGCTCGGTTCAACTCCGCCACCATAATGGCCCCGTCCACACGATCCCGTTCGGGTCGATGGGGAACATCACCAATCACAGCCGCGATTGGGTGCGGGTCAAATTCCAGATCCGCGTTCCCTTCAGTACCGACCTCGAATTGCTGCGAAAGACCATCAAGAAGGTTGGACAGGAACTGCAAGCCGACCCGGAGGTGGGGCCGCTGTTCCTGGAGCCGGTGAAATCGCAAGGTGCGATAAGCACCGACGACTCCGGTTTCGTGACCAGCGTCAAGTTCATGAGCCGCCCGGGCCAGCAATTCATGATCCGGCGCGAGGCCTATGCGCGGATTCAGAAGGCGTTCGAGAAAGCCGGTATCGAATTCGCATCGCGCCGCGTCACCGTCGATTCCGAGGAGAGCGGTGGACCTGTAGAAGGGGCAGCGGCTCTGGTAACTGGAAATCAGTAAGCATCCCAGGTCCTGCCGGGCCCTCTCCACCGGCTGTCTTGCGAACCGACGCAGCCGGCGCGGCAATCCACCGGCGACGCCCTTGAAGACAGCGCGGTTTTGTAGCCTGGA
>JAHCKI010000402.1 GCA_026125865.1 Rhodospirillales bacterium | reverse complement strand
TCCTTGACCCGCGAACTGGGTCCCGTGCTGGCCGGGTTGATGGTGGCGGGGCGGATCGGCGCCTCCATGGCGGCCGAAATCGGGACTATGCGCGTTACCGAGCAGCTCGACGCTCTCACCACCCTGTCCACCAATCCGATGAAATACATGGTGGCGCCGCGTCTCCTCGCCGGGGTGCTCATGTTGCCGTTCCTGGTCCTCATCGCCGACATCATCGGCGTGTTCGGCGGGTATTTGGTGGCGGTTTACAAATTGGGATTCAATCCCGCCAATTACATCCAGGGAACCTGGGATTTTCTCCAAGCTGAAGACGTGATTTCCGGGTTGGCGAAAGCCGCCGTGTTCGGCTTCATCGTCACCTTGATGGGTTGCTATCACGGTTATAACTCGCGCGGCGGCGCCCAAGGCGTCGGCACGGCGACGACCAACGCCGTGGTAACGGCGGCTATTCTCATCCTCTGTTTCGACTATATCCTGACGGAGGTGTTTTTCGCCAAGTGAGCACCGATACTCCCAAGATCCGCGTGCGCGGTCTGCGCAAGGCGTTCGGCAACAAGGTCGTGCTGAACGGGGTCGATCTCGATGTCGGCGTCGGTGAATCCGTTGTCGTCATTGGCGGCTCGGGGACCGGCAAATCCGTTCTTCTCAAGTGCATCCTCGGCCTGCACAAACCGGATTCCGGTAGCATTCAGATCGACGGCGTCGAAGTTGTGGGTCTTGGCGGCGGTGATCGCGAGGACGTCATTCGCAAGTTCGGCATGCTATTCCAAGGTGGCGCCTTGTTCGACAGTCTGCCGGTCTGGGAAAACGTGGCGTTCGGATTGCTGGCGACAAAAAAGGCGGAGCGGGGGGCGGCTCGGGAGACCGCGATCGGCAAGCTCGCCCAGGTCGGTCTGCGACCGGAAGTAGGGCAGCTTTTCCCGGCGGAATTGTCCGGCGGCATGCAAAAGCGCGTGGCCTTGGCGCGCGCCATCGCCACGGATCCGGAGGTGATCTTCTTCGACGAACCAACGACCGGTTTGGATCCGATCATGGCCGATGTCATCAACAACCTGATCGTGCAGATCACCCGCGATGTGGGCGCCAGCGCGCTGTCGATCACCCATGACATGGCGAGCGCCCGCAAGATCGCCCATCGCATCGCCATGCTGTATGAAGGGCGCATCATTTGGGACGGACCGGTTGCGGAAATCGATTCCTGCGATGACCCCCATGTGGATCAATTCATCCACGGTCGCGCCGAGGGGCCGATCCAAATGGCGGTCCGCGCATGATGGAGCGTCGGGCAAGGTGCCGGTGCCGGCTCTTGCGCTATTGCCGTGGTTGCCGTGGTTGCGAAGATGGGCAGGGACTGACGGCTGTTGCCCAAAGCTAGGACTGCTTACGTGTGTCAGGCGTGCGGGGCTCTGCAACCCAAGTGGAGCGGCCGCTGCGATGCCTGCGGCGACTGGAACACGCTGGTCGAAGAAGACCTGGGCGAAGCGATACCCAAAGGCTTGGGACGCAAGGGTGGACGGGCCTTGCAGTTTGTCGGCCTCGATGGTGAAACCGAACCGATCGTCCGGTTGGCGACGAAAATCGGGGAATTCGATCGAACGACGGGGGGCGGATTGGTCCCCGGCTCCGCGTTGTTGATCGGCGGCGATCCCGGGATCGGCAAGTCGACCCTGCTGCTACAGGTGGTGGCGGCGATCG
This sequence comes from Rhodospirillales bacterium, assembly GCA_026125865.1. Classification (GTDB taxonomy): domain Bacteria; phylum Pseudomonadota; class Alphaproteobacteria; order Rhodospirillales; family Defluviicoccaceae; genus JADJXQ01. The sequence goes on along the minus strand of JAHCKI010000402.1, from coordinate 495 downwards.
CCACCCGGACCCCGTGCGCTTATATTTCAGGCGAAGAAGCCATCGATCAGCTGAAGCTTCGCGCCGCCCGGCTGGAGCTTTCGAACAACCCGGTGCAGTTGGCGAGTTCGACGTCGGTTCGCGACATCGTTGCGTCACTGGATCGGAAGGGTGGGCCGCGTGTGGTGGTCATCGATTCCATCCAGACTTTGTACGTGGACACGCTGGAATCGGCGCCCGGTACGGTTGCCCAAGTACGGGCGTCATCTCAGGAACTGGTCCGCCTCGCCAAGCAACGGGGCTTCGTCCTCCTCATGGTCGGTCATGTCACCAAGGAAGGGATGATCGCGGGACCGAGGGTCGTCGAACACCTGGTCGACACGGTGCTGTATTTCGAAGGGGAACGCAGCCACCAGTTCCGCATCCTGCGGGCCGTGAAAAACCGCTTCGGCGCAACCGATGAAATTGGCGTATTCGAGATGACCAGCGCCGGCCTTACCGAAGTGGGCAATCCAT
>JAHCKI010000401.1 GCA_026125865.1 Rhodospirillales bacterium | reverse complement strand
CCGTTATTGCATCCATGATGGGCCTACTTTTTCCGACGCGTCATTGCATGGACGGCTGGATGCAATCGGACGGACAAATTTGTGCACAGAGCGTACAACCAATGCACATGGCCTGGTTGATCTTCACCTTGTGATGGCCGTCGTACATCTCGTTTGTCCAAACGAGAGAAGGGCAGCCCAGGTTCATGCACATTTGGCAGGCCGTGCATCCTTCGGCGCGAACTTCCAGCGGCGGCCCCTTGATCTTGATGGGGTCGAGCACACATGGTCGATCCGAGATCACCACCGCTACACCCCGATAGGCGGCGGCTTCGCGCAGCGCCTGATACATGCCGGCGACATCGTAGCCGTCGATCTTACGCACCCACTTGACGCCGCAAGCCCGAACCATCTGTTCGAAATCGACGCGGTGGGTCTGGTCGCCGCGCAAGGTCTTGCCGGTGCCGGGATGGTCTTGTCCCCCGGTCATGGCGGTGATGTGATTGTCGAGGATGACGACGGTGATGTTGGCGTCGTTGTACACGGCGTCGATCAGCGGTGGAATGCCGGCGTGCATGAACGTGGAATCGCCGATGGTGGCGAGGATCGGGCGGGTCTCGCCACCGGCCTTGGCCATGCCTACGGCGTTGGCGATGGACGAGCCCATGGAGACACAGGTGTCGATGGAACGCAGCGGCTCGATCGCCGCCAGGGTGTAGCAACCGATGTCGCCGGCGACGCGGCCGTTCAGCGCCCGCAGCGCCATGTAGCTGGTGGTATGGGGGCATCCCGAGCACAGCACCGGTGGCCGCGCCGGTGGCGTCACCGCCCATTGCTCGGCTTGTTCCTTGGGTTCCAGGATGCCAGCCTTCTCGAAACCGGCGCGCACCAGTTCCGGTGACAGCTCGCCCGTCCGCGGGAAGAAGGACTTGCCCTCGACCTGTAGGCCAGCGGCCTTGATATCCTTTTCGATCGCCGGTTCCAATTCCTCGACCACGAATACACGCTCATGGTCGCGGCAGAAATCGGCGATCACATCCATCGGCAGGGGATAGGATGCGCCAAGCTTGAGGACGCTCGCCCCCGGCAGCACTTCCTTGACGTAGGTATACGGTGTTCCCGCGGTGATGACGCCGATCGCCGGGTCGTTGTCCTCGCGGCTCGTGATGTCGGGGTCGGCGAAGTACGCGGCGAGATCCGCTTCGCGCTGGATGATCTGCGGGTGGCGAACACGGGCGTTCGACGGGATCATCACGTTCTTGTTGGGGTTCTCGGCGAAGCCCCGCCGTACCGCTTCCCGGCGTGCGCCGATGGTCACCAGGCTGCGTGTGTGGGAGAGGCGCGTCGTCGAGCGCACGATCACCGGAGCATCGAACCGTTCCGAGATGTCGAAGGCGAGGCGGGTGTATTCCAGCGCCTCCTGCGCATCCGACGGTTCCAGGCACGGGACCAGGGCGAGACGGCAAAACAGGCGTGTATCCTGCTCATTCTGCGAGCTGTGAATGCCGGGGTCATCGCAGACGACAATGACAAGGCCGCCGTTGACGCCGATATAGGTTAACGACATTAGCGCATCGGAAGCGACGTTCAGCCCCACGTGCTTCATCGCCGCCAACGCGCGAACGCCGGCGAACGAAGCGCCGATGGCGACGTCGAGAGCGACCTTTTCATTGGTGGACCACTGGGCATGGAGATCTTCAGCGGGGTAGGTGCTCAGCGTCTCCAGGATTTCGGTGGAGGGCGTTCCCGGATAGGCGGCGGCGACCTTGACGCCAGCTTCGTACGCCCCTTGCGCGATGGCCTCGTTACCGGTGAGGGGCCGCACCGTCGGTTGGGGATGCCCGGCGGTTTCGCTGCTGTTCAATACCTGATCCAAAGTCGTGCCGTCCCTTGCTGCCGATGGTCATGGTTGGCGCCGTCCCTCAGGCGCCGGTGTCGACTTCGCGTCTTGGTTTTCGGGGCTCATGGCGCCGAAATCATTATAGTGCGAATTCGAACAATTCACTCCTATCATTCTTGATGGTGTTTGGCCAAGTCCATGATCACGCGAAGCGTCATCGACGAGGTCGATCGCGGATCGCCGCACCCCTGTCCTCACCCTTCCGCTGACGTGGGCGAGGCTTTCATTGCTCACATGTCGCGAAGCGTGCATGCACGATGATTTCTGCTAGCATTTCTTGTATGAGTTTATATAACAACCCAAATGGGTTGCGTTTC
>JAHCKI010000400.1 GCA_026125865.1 Rhodospirillales bacterium | reverse complement strand
TTGGAGCGGCCGCCGATGGGATCGTTGGCGTCGTCCAACGGCCCGACTTGTTGATAGGCATAGCCACGGATCGATCCGCCGCCGCCCGCATACAACCGTTTGTTGGCAGGTATGTCGAAGGTTTCTTCACCGACAATCGACCCCAAGCGTAGTCGGCCGGCCAACACGTAGCGCTTTTCCGAATCGATGGGATAGTAACCGCGAAGCGTCCCCTCGGTAACATTGAAAAGCAGAGACTTATCGGATTCGCCGGTATACGGCGTCAGTAAAAGGTCGAAGTTGACACCCTCAGTCGGATTGAGTTCGTCGTCGGCGCCTCGATATTTCAGCCCCGCCGGGATGCCGAACAGGAGGGAACTCGTTCGACCGGTGCTGTCGGTCAAATTGCTGAATTCGATGGATCCGCCGGCAGTCGCGGACCAACGCTCGCTGAGCGGCCACTCCAAGCCCCCTGTCAAGCTTGCCTCCAATCCTTGGAAGGCATCGGTATCGCTGCGCTTGCCTTGGGCACGAGCGAAAAGCTTGCGGTTTTCCCGCCCGAAATTCGGACGCACAAATTCGGCCACGGCCTCCTGTTCCAAGGTGTCGCCGCCGAGGCTGACCTCGAAATCCTCGTCGCGCCCGAACAGGTTGCGGTGCCGCCAAAACACCTTGCCGCCGGCACCGCGATCGGTGGCGTAGCCGACCCCGAAACCAATCGATCGCGGCTTGCCTTCCTGCACGCGGATGGTCTGATGAAGCTCGCCCACGGTGTTCAGATGGTCTTCCCGTTCGATGGCGACGCTGTCGAACAAGCCGGTCTTGACCAGATTGGAGCGCAGGGTATCGACTTGTCCCTCGTCATAGGGATCACCCAGAGACCATGAAATCCACTGTCGGACGTAGTCCTCCTCGGTACGCTCCAAGCCTTCGACGTCCACGGTGCCGAATGTCGCCCGCGGTCCCGGATCGATGATGGCCTCGGCGGTTACCGTCTTCGAACGATGATCGACGATGACTTCCCGGTCGACCCGTTTGGCGAAGGGGCGCGCCTCGTCCTTGAGGATTTTCACGATGCGCCCTTCCGCCGCGACGATGCCGGCGCCGCGCGCCAAATCGCCGGTTTCGATGCCCAACTCGGATAGCGGCGGAATCCGTGGTGATGGCGACGTCGCCTCGGTTTCGACGTATCGGATGGTGTACGAATTGAGGATATAGGGCTCGCCCTTGTTCACGGCAATGGTGATCGCCGCCGGCGTGCTTTGAGAATCGAGCTTGTATTGAACGTCGCCGGCGTAATACCCCTCGGAGCGCAGAACGATCTTGAACCGCTCCACATCGCTCTCGATGCGCCGGAGCAGACCGGCGCCGGTCGCCGGCGGCTTTTCCTGAAGGGCGATGAGCTGAGCGCTTTTCTCCAAGGTGTCCTTGAAGCTTTCTTCGTCGACACCCTTGATTTCTACCGTGTACTCGATGCCACCGGTTTCGGAATCGTCTTCTTCCCCTTCGCCCTCGCCATTCTCGTCATCTCCGAATCCGAACAATTCACCCAACCCGAGGAAGCTGACATCATAGTCTTGAGAGGTCGGCGCCGCATGTTCCTGCGCCGGGGCGGGCGTGCTCGAGAGCGCGGCCAGAAGCAGCGCCACGCTGCCGGTGATGCGTGCGGCGATCACTCGCAAATCTTGAAATATTAGTTTCTTCCGCACCACTTTTGTTCTGCTCTATTTTTTTGCCGAGACCGCTCCGCGCCTCGCACAGAGGCGAATCGCGCTTCCGACTGTACCACTCCATTCTCTTGCCGATCACGCGAATGACTTACGGTAGTACACGGTAACGGCGAAAAATACCGAATTCTTGCGATGCGATGCCGATATCGGATGGAAAAGATGATACGGAGCACGACCGTGCGATCAGGCTGATCGAGCCGATCGCACGGTGCTCTATCCGATGTGTCCTACTTGGCAGGAATGCCGCTCAGAATAAACAACGCGACGAGAAGCTCGCTCGGCTTCGCATCGCCGAAGTAGTCGTTGTAGACTTCCCAGATTTCCCCTGATCTATACAGCTCCGCCAAAGTGCGATCGGCGGCGAAGCGAAGATCCGCGTCACCGCGGCGAATCATGAAGGCATAGGGTTCATACGAATAGAACCGGCCGGAAAGCCGGTATTTGGACGGTTCCTTCACCTTCTCCGCCAAGCCGAGCAACAGAATGCGGTCGGC
>JAHCKI010000040.1 GCA_026125865.1 Rhodospirillales bacterium | reverse complement strand
CGTGACTGGCAGCGTCGAGCACGCGGCCGGGACGGGTTCGATCGATCCATGGTCCCAATGTTTCGGCATCGCGAGCGGCGATATAGTCCACAGACCGGAAACCGGCGTTTTCAAGGGCCGCTGCGGCGCGCCGTTCCTGATCACCCACAGCTGCACCGTCGGCGCCATCGGCGAGCGCGGCGGCGACGGAAGCCAAGGTTTGATGCAGCGCCGGCGCGATGGCGCGTTCGGCCGGCGAAAGGTAGGCGTTGCGGGACGATAGCGCCAGACCGTCCGCTTCACGCACTGTCTCTCCCGACTCGATGTGAACGGGAATATGCAGGTCGCGGACCAGCCGCTTGATGACCTGAAGCTGTTGATAGTCCTTTTCGCCGAATACGGCCACATCCGGCAAGGCCTGCAACAACAACTTGGTGACGACGGTGGCGACACCGGTGAAGAAATGGGGCCTGAATGCCCCTTCGAGGTCCTCGCTGACGCCCGTCACCGCAACACGGGTGGAGTCGCCTTCCGGATACATCTCCGTCCGATCGGGCGCGAACAACAGGTCGGTGCCTTCGGACATGAGCAAATCCGCATCCGCCGCTTCATCGCGGGGATAAACTTCGAAGTCTTCGTTGGGGCCGAACTGGGTGGGGTTGACGAACAGCGTCACGCAGGTACGATCGGCGAGCGCTCGCGACCGCTGCACCAATGACAAATGGCCGGCGTGCAACGCGCCCATGGTCGGGACGAGACCTATCCGGCGGCCCTCGTCCCGCCAATCTCGGACCCGCGCTCGCAGGTCCCCTACTTGCCGAACGATGTCGATCTCAACCCCATGGGTATGACGGTGGTGTCCACCGGTTCCGGCTTGGTTTCGGGAGCCTCCGACTTGCTCTCGTCGGTCTTTGCCTCACTCTCGGGAGCCTTGACACCAAAGCATTGCTCCAGCGTCGGGAAGCGCCGTGCGCGGACGTCCCCTGCGTACTCCTCCACCGCTTTCTCGATAGCGGCCCCCAACTCGGCGTAGCGCTTGACGAATTTCGGTTTGAATCCGGAAAACAGACCGACGAGGTCTTCCGTCACCAGGATCTGACCATCGCAGGCGGGCGACGCGCCGATGCCGATGGTGGGGATGGACAACATTTCGGTGATTTCGCGCGCCAGGGGTTCGACGGTGCCCTCAATGACGGTGGCGAAGGCGCCGGCCTCCTCGACCGCCTTGGCATCCTCGATGATCCCTGCGGCCTCTTTGTCCTTGCGGCCGAGTGAGCGGAACCCGCCCGCCGTGTTCACCGACTGCGGCAGCAAGCCAATGTGTCCGAGAACCGGTATGCCCCGCTGAACCAGGAAGCGAATGGTTTCCGCCATTTCGACGCCGCCCTCGAGCTTGACGCCGGCGCAGCCCACTTCCTTCATCACCCGGGCGGCGTTGCGGAACGCGCTTTCCGGTGACTCCTGGTAGCTGCCAAACGGCATGTCGACGATGACGCAAGACTTGCGCGCGCCGCGCATCACGGCCTTGCCATGGCCGATCATCATGTCGAGGGAGACGCCCAAGGTGGAATCCATGCCATACAGCACCATCCCAAGGGAATCGCCCACCAACAGCAAGTCGACATGTTCGTCAAGCAGTACCGCCGTCAAAGACGTATAGGCGGTCAGACAAATAATCGGCTCACCGCCTTTGCTTTCACGAATTTGCGGAACTGTTACTTTCTTCCACTGCTTATGGACACTCACGGCCATCCTCCTCCCGAAAGTGTGGGGCGAGACTTTACGTTGAAACCTGCACGGACGAAAGCTCTTTTCGCATTCGCAGCATAGCGGGCGGTCCTGTTTCAGACGCATGCGGTAACATGCGGAAACCGCTCAATCAATCTGTGGTTGACCATGGCGTCCCCCGGCTCCTTCGCCTTCGCATATGCGGCACGATGACGCCAATGATTGATCGCGACCGCCAACACTGCTAGAGCACGGTGTGATCAAATCGAAGCAGCTTGCTCTAAGTCACCCATGCTCAGAGCAGATGTGTTTTGTTGCCACTGGGATTCAAGACCCTTGGGCGAAGAAAACAGCAATTTGTTCCCAAGCGACGCCGAGGCGCCGCCAGCGCATTCCACCGGCATCCTGCCGGCGCAGGATATTCGCGCCATGGTACGGACTCACGAGATCCAGGCCGCGGCCGACATTGGCGAGGAGCAGATTCAACCGGCGAGCCTGGACCTTCGGCTCGGCGGTGTCGCCTATCGGGTCCGCGCCAGTTTCCTTCCCGGCGCCGGCGCCACGGTCATGGACCGGATCGGCGAGTTTGAGATGCATCGAATGGACCTGAACGAAGGCGCGGTGCTGGAGCGGGGCTGCGTCTACATCGCGCCGCTCATGGAAGCGCTTTCCTTGCGGGGCAGGCTGTCGGCGACGGCCAACCCCAAGAGTTCCACCGGCCGGCTCGACATCTTCACGCGTCTGATCGCCGATGGCTCCACCGTGTTCGATCAAGTGCCGACGGGATACAAAGGCCCCCTCTACGTGGAAATCGCGCCGCGCACATTCAGCGTCGTGGTGCGCAAGGGCACGCGCCTCAACCAGCTTCGCCTGCAACGGGGCAATCCCCCCACCTCCGACCAAGCCATCCGCCGCCTGCATCGGGCCACACCTCTGGTCGATACGGAACCGGGCAAGGAGGTCATCGATCGCGGCCTCGCCGTCACGGTCGATCTCAAGGGTGACCGCGACGGCCTCGTCGGTTTCCGCGCGCGCCACCACGCCGACCTGATCGATCTCGCCAAGGTCGACCACTATGATTGGCACGATTTTTGGGAACCGATCCACACGGAGTCTCGGGGAACGGTGATCTTGAATCCGGGGGATTTTTATATTCTGGCCTCGAAGGAAGCGGTGACGGTACCCCCCGATCACGCCGCCGAGATGCGCGCTTACGACACGCAGGTGGGTGAGTTCCGGGTCCATTACGCCGGTTTCTTCGACCCCGGCTTCGGATATGACGGATGCGAGGGCAAGGGATCGCGCGCGGTGCTGGAGATCCGTTCGTTCGAAGTGCCCTTCGTGTTGCGCGACGGCCAACTGGTGGGACGCCTGGTATACGAAAGGCTTACAGCGGTGCCCGATAAGCTGTACGGCCCCGACATCGGCTCATCGTACCAACGTCAGGGCCTAAGGCTGGCGAAACAGTTCAAACGGCCGTGATGCAATAGTCACGCGGTGGCGGGATCGGGTGGAAGTCCCACCACCGCCGAAAAGTGTTACCAGCTCAGCGTCCGAACTTCTTTCCCGAACAATGCCGGCAGGATCAGATTTTCCTCGCCCATGACAACTCCCTCGATCAAATCCTGTTCGGTGAGGCCGGCGGCCTTGGAGCAGGCTTGGCAGACAAAGACCGTGCCGCCATCCTTGATGAAGTCCTGCAGCATCTCATGAATGGACTTCTTGGTGAGGCCGTGGGTGTGCGACGGCCGGTTTTTGTCCGCTAGATAGACACCTCGCACGTTGAGCCATATCGTGACGGGCTTGTAGCCGTTCTTCAGCGCCTTTTGGTGAGCGAAGAAAATTGCCTTGGCGGCACTCCAGGTATCATCCGTGGTGAGATTGACGAACAGACCGGGCTTCTGTTCTTCGGCGTTGGCCGCCTCCCCGGCGAACGGTACGATCAAAACGACCAGAGCAACGAGAGCTAACCTTTTGAGTGCCTTCATAGTCTTTGGTCTCCTTTCAAGTTAAGGGCTGTCTTGTGAAAAAAAACAGCCTGTTGGTGATAAGAATTAAAATTTCACTTCAGCACGCACCCAGCCGGCGAGGCCCGGTGAGGCCGGTTGCCGGTACAGGGGATCGTTCTGATCCACACGCTCGATGTGCTCCCGGTAGCGAACGTCGAATACATTCTCGACACCAAAGTCGAGGCGGGCCCACTTGACCGGGTGCACGGCCGCGAACAGGTCCAAGGTCACGAATTCCGAGGTTTCGCCATCGTCCACGCCACTACCGGTGGCGACATCGTCGTCTACCCGGGTCTGTCGAGCGACGGCGCGGAGGCGACCGCCCGCGCTCCAATGCTCCGATCCGTAGGCGAGACGAAGCTGCCCCTCCAGCGGCGGAATCTGCGCCAAGGGGATGCCGTCGCTTTCATTCTCCCCGTGAACGTACTGCCCCCAGATCCCGACCGACCATCCCGTCGCGAACCGCCAGTTGGCTTCTGCCGCAATGGCGAAAATCGAGGCGTCAATATTGCGGTAGATATTGGAGCTGTCATTGAGCAGCACCCCGGTCTGAAGGTGGGCGCGATCGCGGATGATGTAGTCGAGCGCATAGTCGTAATAAGCGGTACCGCCGATATCCCAACTACCGCCATTGAGCGCCGCTCCCACCTCGACCTTGTGATGGGCTTCCGGATCGATCTCCGGATTACCGACCCAGTTACTCAAAACCGCCTGCCCCGCCGGGCCATCGAAGCGGGCAAAGAACCGTTCTTGCGGGTCCGCAGTCCGCATATAGCGGCCGACCTCGACGAACGCCTGGGCGGAACCTTTCATGAAGCCGTGTTCATATCGAACATGGGCGCCGACGTTGTTTTCGGTCTTGGTGCCGTGACCAGAGACTCCAAAGGCGTTTTGATACTGGGTTTCGGGAGACGGTGTGACGCCAAGCTGAGTATCGATATTGCCGGCATCGGCGCGGACGTGATCATAACGGAGTCCACCTTCGATCCGTCTGCCCTCTCCCAAAGGCCATGCGCTATTGCCAAAAAGACTGAAAACATTGACCGTCGCGTCGGGAAAGAACTGGGATTGAGGAACCATTGTCGTTGAGTCGGGTCCGGCTGACCGAAGTGCGTCACGATTGTCGTGCTCGAACGCGATGCCAATGCTGTTCTTGACCTCGCCGATCGCAAAATCACCCTCCATGCGCCCCCTCAAGTCGAAACGGTCGAGGTCGATTTGCATGGCCCTTGGCGCGGTCAGGGGACGCAGTTCGAAGTTGTTGTTTCGTCGTTCAAATCCGCGAACGAACCCGCTAAGCCGAATTTGATCAAACCAGCCGCCCTCGGGCGAAAAAGAGAGTTTCAGTTTTCCCAAGGGAGCCTTGATTTCCGGGGTGTCGGTTCGACTGCCATCGAACACGATGTCCTCCTTGAGGAGATATGCCCCCATGAGACTTATGGACGTCCCGGGTTTCGGTGCGTATCCGAGGGTGGCCGTCGCAAAAGTCTTGTCGAAGCCGTAGCGAACCTCGTCGCCCTTGCCATCCTTGTAGTTGTCGACTTCCTCGTGATAGGCAACCGCGCTTCCGAAGAAGCCATCCTGGCGGCCATTGACCGTTCCAAAGGCTTCCAGCTTGTCGCAGTTGCCGACATAGCCCACTCCAAGCCGGCCGCGCACACCGGGCTGTGGCATCCTATTATGACCACCCTCAGAAGGAACAAAGGTTCCCTGGGGACCACCAAAGTATTGGGCGCAGGTGGCTGTGTCGTAACGCGGTGTGTTCTTGTTCAGCCGATCATTGACCGCCTGGAACGTTGCCATTGGATACTTTGGCGGTTCAGGGATCCCTGCTTTCGCCTTTTGGGTGTGGCCAATATCTTGCTTGCCGTGTCCCATTTGTTGTTTCGGTGCGATTGATCTGTCCGGAGCGGACTGGGCCCGCGCATCCTCGGCAAACAAAACCGCGGCGCTGGCTGCGCCAACAATGAGCGCAAGTTTTCTCATGTCTCCTCCTCCCGTTTCCGAATGTCGGAAATAAACACGAATTCAGTTAATTGACGGAATAAGATAAGAATTCACGTTAACTTGGGAGGAGCGCGGGCAGGTGGCCGTGCGCGGATGACCTGATCGACGATCGTCGTCTCGGCGATCTGGATAAATGGCTCGAAGCGCTCGCACGGGGACGCAATGACGGCACTCGCCGTCGGGAGTGGAAAGTCAATCGATTGGAGAATCCGACAAATCGGACATTTTGGGTAAGCAAGGTCCGGCGCGTCCGGGACGTCGCCGTCGGGCAACGGTATCCGGACAAACTTGATTCCGGAAAGCGTACAGATCGGCACCAAATTCGCGGCCCCGCCATCGCCGATCGACCCGGCGTCAATCGGCTGATGGAACAGCGGCACAAACAGAAACGTCAGCAATCCGAGAAGAGCGAGCCAACTGACGCACCGCTGCCGAGCCGTGAGGGCCCGCCTGCCCGAACCGGAGGCAGCCGCGCGCAGGCGCGACCCGCCCCGACCCAGGATCTTTCCAGGAATTTGACGTGTCCGGCTCACTTGGCTAGCGCCCAATCATTCCGCCAACCGCGGCCTTCCTACATCTTGTCGCCCTTATTCATGTTTCCGTGGCCGTGACCAAGTCCCATGGCGCCGGCCTCCTTCACCACGACATCGACGGTGACCTCCCCGGCGCCCTCGAAACTCAGGGTCAGCGGAAAACTTTCGCCTTCGTTCAACGGGTGCTTCAGGCCCATGAACATGACATGTAAGCCACCGGGCTTCAGTTCGGTGGTGCCGCCCGCCGGGACATCGATTGCCTCGACCTGGCGCATCTTCATGACATCGCCCTCCTTGATATGGGTGTGGAGTTCGACTTTGTCGGACACGTCGGCAGACGCGGAAACCAATCGGTCCAAGGCGCTTCCCTTGTTCTCAATGGTCATGAAGGCGGCGCCGGCCTTGGCCATGCTCGCCGACGCCCGAGCCCAAGGCCCTTGCACCACGATATTACCCACGGCCGCGTCGGCGGCCAGGGCAGAGCCGGCGGACATGGCGGCAAACAGAATGGCGGCACTCATTGATTTCAGGAAGTTTCTCATCATTGTATTCTCCCACTGGTTGAAGGCAGTGCGCATGAAGCATCGCGCCAAAGGCGCACCACTCCTCGTTCGAAATGTTGTGATAGGGGGGGGAAGGAAATCAGGCAGCGTGAGGAGGCGCGCGAACGCGTGGGGCGAGGATGACGCCTGCCGCCGTCACACCCGATACCAAAGATGGCAACGCGACCATATGACGAGACAACGGCATCGGCACCGACGTATCGGCAGGTGCCACGAGACTTTTTCCAAGCGCCGTAATCTGGCAGATCGGGCAGACTGACCGGCTTTCGTCGCCACTCTTGCCGTTTCCGTCGTCAACGGGAATTGCCTTGATGCCAAGGCCCGTACAGACAATGAGGTAGCCGCCAATTCCGAGCGGGCTGTTTTCAGCGGGAATGGCTTGGCCAAGCGGAATTAGGATGGTGGCAAAGATGGCCAAGAGCCCGAGCCAAGCCCCAATACGACGCGGCGCTCCGTTTCCGCGAAACACGTTTCCCCGGCTTCCGTCCCTCACAGGATTTCCCGCTCTGTCTTATGGCTTTCCGTTCGCTCTCAGGGTGTACAGCCTGGAACGGATTTGAGCAACTATTGGAGTTCGCCTCCAGTGTTTGCGAAAGTCAGTCGGGCTGGTATGCCATTGGTGTCGTCGCGCGACTAAACGCTGTGGGAGTGGACACGCCCCCTGTCGCCATCGAATTCTTCAAGCCAGGCGTCCAAATTCGGCACGTCCGGGCGGGTGTGGAACAACTGCCGCAACGCGATGCGGGCCGCGTGCCGAGGACCGGGTTCGTCGGCAACGGGATAGCTCGCGGGCTCCAAGCCGGAGACCACGGCTGACGTGATCAGCAGCTTCTCTTCCATGTAACCGCGCGGCGCATAGTGTTCGAGCAGGTGCTGAAACGCCTTGTACCGATCCACATCGACGGCTCGCGGGCAGCCGTCCGCATCGATAACGGGACTTCCCGTATGTACCGTCAACACGGGCACCCAGCCGTCCGGAATCGGCACATCGACGGCGTGGGCTCTGCCGTTCGCCAATTGCTCCGGTGACAAATACGCGCGCGGCCCTCTCGGCGCCGGTTGAGCATCCGCGTCAGCGATGATCGGCTGAAAGACCTCGATCCGCGCCACCGCCGTCAAACAAACCCGATCAGGATTTGCCGCCTTGATGGCGTCCAGTTCACCGCTCTCACCGGTGAGGATGCTCCGGCCCTCACCCCGGCGCAAAATGCGAAGAAGCGACGGGTCGTCGGTGCGGACGCAAAAGTCGGCGAACGGAACACCGATACCGAGGTCGAACATGGGCTTTTCGCAATCTCCGGATCGTAAGGCGTTCCCATCCGGTCCGATCTCTGTGATGCCGGTTCGGTTCGCCAAGGCGGCGGCCCTGTCGCGCAGACAAAAAGCGATGCTTTGACGCCACGTATTCGGCTTTGCACTCAACTGTTCATAGGCAACGGCGCGCGCACCAACGGGAACCGCGAACCTCAAGGCGCCGCGAGGCGTTACGATTGTTGCTCCAGCGGTATCCTGCCGAACGAAGGAAACCGGTTCACCGTCGACGCGATGGAATTCGCAAGCGGCGCCAACGGTTCCCACGCTCCAGACCGCTTCGTCATCGCGAAGCATGTCCTGCGCCAATTCAGTCAGCGCCTTCGCCGTCTGTGCTTCCATGGTCGTTTGCCCCGGATTCTGGGACCCCCCTCCGCCCGCGATGGGATCCCCGGAACGTGTTTGTCTGTACGCTATTCGCTCCGTGCGCCCGATCTTCTCTCCCCAATGCGTTTCAGTCAATTGCATTACGGTTGCATTGCGGTTGCGGAGCGAAGGCTCGAACCCGAGTTTGCGGTGAATGCGAAACGGGTTGGAATTGTTCAGCGCCTGTGCGGCACTTGGCGGCAAAGTGTGGGACCACTCGTCCATGGTCCGCGCCCTCGAGAAATTTTCCAATTTCAAGATCGGCGGAAGACAATCAGTGCTTGTGGCGATAGAAACGACACCATGACTGAGCTTCCCGAAGTATTGTTGCGGCGGTTGTTCGATGCGGCTGTCGCATCGGCTCAACCGGATATTTGCGTGCCGCAACACCTGCCAAAACCTCCGAAGGGACGGTTGTTGGTCATCGGCGCAGGTAAGGCCTCCGCCGCGATGGCCAAAGCGGTGGAAGACCACTGGCAGGGACCGGTGGAAGGCTTGGTGGTCACTCGCTACGGCTACGCGGTACCGTGCCGATCCATCGAAATCGTCGAGGCGGCGCATCCGGTGCCGGACAGCGCGGGGATGGAAGCCGCCATTCGAGCGCTGGGCCGGGTCAAGGGCCTGTCGACGGACGACCTGGTTCTGTTCCTGATCTCGGGCGGCGGGTCGGCGCTGTTGCCGTTGCCGTTGGATGGCCTCACCCTTGAAGACAAGCAGGATCTGAACAGACAGTTGTTGCGGTGTGGGGCCACGATCACCGAAATGAACATCGTTCGGCGCCACCTCTCGGCGATCAAGGGCGGCCGGCTCGCGGCCGCCTGCCATCCGGCGCGCGTCGTCAATTTGCTGATTTCCGATGTTCCGGGAGACGACCCCGCGGTCATCGCTTCGGGAGCCACGGTCGGCGATCCCACCACCTGCGCCGATGCCCTGGCGATCGTCGACCGCTATCAGATTTCCTTGCCGCCCCGCGTGCTTGACATCCTGCAAACGGGCCGCGGCGAAAGCGTGAAACCCGAGGATCCCCGACTGGCGAGGGTGGAAACCCATCTCATTGCGACACCCCAGAAGGCGCTTGAGGCCGCCGCTGCGGTGGCTCGGAAAGCCGGCATTCCTGCCCATATTCTCGGTGACAGCATCGAGGGCGAGGCGCGCGAGGTGGGGACGGTGATGGCCGGCATGGCTTTGCAGGTCGCGCGGCGCGGGATGCCGTTCGCGCCGCCGTGCATCCTGCTCTCGGGCGGTGAAACCACGGTCACGTTGCGTGGAACCGGCCGCGGCGGGCGCAATGTCGAGTTTCTTCTGGCGCTGGCCATTGCCTTGCGGGGCGAAGCCGGCGTTCATGCCGTCGCGGGGGATACCGATGGCGTTGACGGCGCCGAGGAAATCGCCGGCGCCCTCGTTTCGCCGGACACGCTGGACCGCGCCTGGGCCATGGGGATCAATCCTCACGATTCATTAGCCAACAACGACGGCCATGGCTTCTTCGAGGCCCTCGGCAGCTCCCTCATCACCGGTCCGACGATGACAAACGTCAACGACTTCCGCGCGATTTTCGTTGCCGGTAACGTTATACCCGACGCAATGGGTTAGGGGCGAACGTTCTTCCGAACCGCAAAGCCCGGAATTCAGCAGATCGTCCTGATGGGGGATCCCGCCAAAAAGGCGTCGATGCTTTCGACCACTTGGTCCCACACGGTCTGCATCGCTTCCTCGCTCGCCCAGGCGACGTGTGGTGTGACGATGACGTTGGGGCGTTCGAGGATAGCGAGGAGCGGATTGTCGGCGGCCGGAGGCTCGGTGGTGAGGACGTCGAAGCCGACACCCGATATGAGGCCTTCGTCCAAGGCCGTGACCAGATCCGCTTCGTTCACCAAGCCGCCGCGGGCGCAGTTGATGATCAGGGGACGGCGGGCCATGCGCCGAAACTCGGGCATGGCGAGAGTGTCACGCGTCGCGGGTGTCAGCGGCGCGTGCAACGTGATGACGTCCGATGTCTCGATCACCTCATCGAACGGCGTATACAGCGGTCCCAGTCCCGTCTTGCCCTTGTGCGCCGCGAACATCGGAATCATGCCGAAGGCGCTTGCCAACTTGGCCACGGACTGACCGATCGACCCTTCGCCGATGATGCCGATACGGCTGCCGGCGAGATCACGGATCGGATAGTTGAAGAAGCAGAATTGTCCGGCTTTCTGCCATTCCCCGGCGATCACGTCGGTACGGTAGCCAATCAGGGACCGCCGCAAGGCCAGGATGAGTGCCATGGTGTGCTCGGGCACCGTGTTCACGGCGTAGCCGCGAACGTTGGACACCGTGATCCCCTTGTCTCGACAGGCCTCCACGTCGATGACGTCGTAGCCGGTCGCCGCAACGGAAATGAACTTCAGCTTCGGCAACCGCTCCAGAGTTTCGCGCCGCATGGGAACCTTGTTGACGATGGCGATCTCAGCGCCGGCCAGCCGGTCGACGATCTGATCGATCGCGGTCCGGTCGTAGGTTTGCCATTCGTGATCCGCGTTGGGACGGGTCAATTGGATGGAGGGTCCGATTGTGTCTCGGTCCAAAAAAACGATGCGGGTCATTGAACGGTATCCTCCCTGCATTCTTCCACGCGATCTTCCGCGGCGAGACGCGCTTGTGTGCTCTCGCTATCGCTCACTGTAGAGCATTTCCTTGCGATCGGGTGACTCGAACTGGTCGCCTGGAATGTGCGAGAGAGCATCCGGGCACTACGGGTGGCGATGAGATACCCGTTTTCGGCAATGCTGCATTGCAATAAACCCGTAACGGTTCCATATGAGGGTTTGGGTATAGTGCACGCGTTCAATCCCGCGATCCGAATGTCGCGGCAATAAAAACCCAGGAGGAACTGTCCGGAAAGGGACGGGATCTTACAACCGAAAGAGGCTTTGAGATGAACTGGGATCGAAGTATCGCGAAAGTCGCCCCCTATGCCGCCGCCGCCGTCGCCATTCTTGTGACGATGTACGTATTCGGTGCATATTTTCAGGGCCAATAGGCCCGCGACGAGTTCTCTATTTACAGTGACGCCTTGACGCGGTTTCGCAAAGACGGTGGAAAAAGGCACCGTCAACTCAACCGTGTCATCAAGAAGCGCGTGAGCGCTGGGGCGATCCACGTATCCGCCACCGGACCACCAGCGCGCCTCCTCGCCGTCGTCGCCGATGGATTGCCGCGCCGGCTCGCAAAGACGGTTTGGAGGACGCCGCCGACACTCTCACCAAATCCGTCGCCTGCAGTCCCCTCACCCAGCTGCGGGTAAGCCCCGGCGGCAGCCGGGGCAACCCTCCGCATCCCTCTCCCCTTCGTGGCGAGGGACGGGTGGCGGCCGACAACTCCTCGCCCGCGCAACGCGGGAGAGGGAGGGGCCCGCGTCAGCGGGAGGGTGAGGGTGCGCGCCGCTGGCATGAAGCGCCGTCCACATTCGTTGTCGCGAGCACCTCACGCCGCAGGGCGGTCCTTGAAGGATGATGAAGGGTACTTCATCACGAGTGACCTAAGGGAGCGCGGCGATCCGGAACGTTCGACGCTTTCTGGATAGCCTCGCTCCCCGCGGCTCCGCGCGGGGACGGGAAAAGGTTTTCCACTCTCAACCATCGGCAAGAACACCCTCACATCCGTCACAACCATTGAGCGGAATTCGCCTTCCGACCATCTACCAATTTTGTGTCATTTTCGGCGCTGTCTTGCACGATTTGTCCCCTTTTGGGCACGGTTTTACACAGACGAATCGGCGCTAAACCATTGAAAAATATTATTTTGTGTAAAAATCAAAAAAATA
>JAHCKI010000004.1 GCA_026125865.1 Rhodospirillales bacterium | reverse complement strand
ATGCCTCGAGCCCGATCAGTCTGTCGAAGACGCAGAATGGTACGCCAGTCCGCCGTTCAAGAGCCTCGGCGGCGCCCCGCATGTGTTCTCCGATCGCCAAAGTCATCTGTGATTCGCCCATCCGGCTCACGCTCTCGACCGGAGTGCCGCCGAGCGTCGTCGGCACGTAGGCGTCGGGGACGTGGCCGTCCAGTGACCCGGAGAGGTCAGGGAGAACGATTGCCGTGAGCCCGAAGCTCTCAATGATCTCGCGTATCGCTTCGACGTCGCCTGGCGTCATGTAACTTGCGGGCAGCAGGTTTATTTGCCTCGAGGTGGGCGTGCGTCGCCCTTCCTCGACCAGGGCATCGATCATCGCCTGAACGGCGCTCGCCCACCCGATCTCCAGGCTACCGGCGAAATCGGGGGTCGGCGCGTAGACGACAGACAGGTCATTCCATTCCGAGTGATGAAGCATGATCGAACGGAGGTCGCCACGAACGTCCTCGTCACGGGTTTCGGTGAGCGCCGTTGAGCACAAGCCAATGAGACGCGGTTTCGTTCGCTCGTAAATATTCTCGATTGCCTGCTCGATGTTGTCGATGCCGCCCAGAATCGTGCTGAGTTCGCTCATCGCCGTCGTCTGCAACGGTATGGCCTCCCGAAAATGCCGCACAAGAAGAACCAAGGCGAACGCCGTGCATCCCTGACTGCCATGCAAGAGTGGTAAACTTCGATCAATGCCGATAAAGGCCAGTGCGCCGCCAAGGGCCGGACTCATCTTCAACGGATTGACGACACACGCTTTGGCTCTGTTCTCGACGACGCTCATTGTCGGTCTCCGCTATTCTCCCATGGTGCAGGACTGCGAACCTGACGCCACACAGGGTGATGGAGAGTGGCATCAATCTGTCGGACAAATGCCACCATGCCGTCGTACCCGGCGTAAGCGTGATGGCGCTCCTGGTTGATATCGAGCCACGGTGTCTTCGTCTTGAGGGCCGTGAACTGGGTGCGACCACCTGAAATCAGGATGTCGGCCTCGCCGTCCGCCAGCATACGATATAGCTCTTTAGCCGGAATCTGGCCGAACAGGGTGGCATCCTCGCCCATCAAGGTCTTGATGCGCGATTTGTCGGCGTCGGTCGACTTGCGAACCGAGGTGCCGACTACGGTCATGCCGATTTCCTGAAGTGCGGAAACCACCGACCATGACTTGACGCCGCCTGTGTAAAGGAGAACGCGCTTGCCTGAGAGGCGCTCCTGATAAGGCATGATCTGACGCCATGCGGCATCCTCTTCCGCCTTTATCAGCGCCTCGGTTCGCTGGATGACGTCGGCGGGGGCACCTTGCTCGACGAGCAGACGGGCAATCTCATGGAGCGCCGCCGAGGTATCGGAAATGCCGTAAAAGGATCCTTCAAAATAGGGAATACCGTACTTTTCCCGCATCGAGCGGGCGAAGGACACCATTGCCTGCGAGCAGACGACCATATTGACGCGGGCACGGTGGGCGCAGGCGACCTCATGATAGCGGGCATCGCCGGTAATGGACGCGAGAACCCGAATCCCCAGTCGATCCAACAGAGGAAGGACCATCCACATTTCGCCGGCGACGTTATATTCGCCGATGATGTTGATATCGAAAGGCGTTCTTCGTGATGGTTCACGCGTTCCAACGACCCGATCCAACAACACTTGGCCGGCAAGCTTGTTGCCCAGGTTCTTGGATCCGACGAATCCCGGCGCGTTGACCGGAATGACCGGTACATCGAACCGTTCTGCCGCGGCTTTACATACGGCGTCTACGTCATCGCCGATCATGGAAGGGACGCATGTTATATAGACGAATATCGCTGCCGGCCGATAATGCTCGGCGACTTCGCGGATAGCCCGAAACAGTCTCTTCTCGCCGCCGTGAATGATGTCCTGCTCGGACATGTCCGTTGTGAAACTTGTTCGAAAAAGCTGGGAGCCGCTGGAGGCCACATTTCGGGTGTTCCAGCTATTGCCCTCGCAGGCGATGGGTCCGTGGACCAGATGGGCCGCATCGGTTATCGGCTGCAAGGCGATCTTGGCTCCATCGAAGGCGCATCCCCCGGCAGCGGCGCCGGGTGTCAACGCGCGAGACGAGCAACCTTGCTTGCGATCTTTCGTCGACTTCGCCCGGTTGGTGTCGCAGTCCGGCTCGTTGAAGGCTTCGGCAATCCACTGCTTCAGCATCTGATCCTCACAAGGATGGGGGCGGCGGGGTGCACCGCCGCCCTTGCCGGCTATCGCGTCAAGTCGAAGCTGATGTCCGTTACACCGGCTTCGTTGGTGTCGTCGTCCAGGCGGTCTAGGATCTTGTCGAGAATGCGCACCAGCACCTGAAGGCCGCCCTGGTATCCCCATGTCGGGAACCGGTGATGGTGATGGCGATCGAATATCGGGAACGCCAGCCGAATGAGGGGGGTCCCCGTATCCCGCTCGAGATATTTGCCGTAGCTGCTGCCGATCTGGAAATCGACCGGGGCCGTATTCAGAAGCGATCGCAGATGCCAGAGATCGCACCCCGGCCAGACTTCGCAATCCTGCCCGTACGGCGACGATTCAAGCAGAGCCTTCATCTTTTTCGCCCAAGGCTTGGTGCCGTTGGTGGCGAGCGCATGACGGGGCTCGGCGCCCATTTCCATCAGGAAACGGCACATGCCGTAGACGAAATCCGGATCTCCGAACACGGCGAAGGTTTTGCCGTGGGCAATCGACATGGAATCCGCCAGGGCGTCAACCAACCGCCCGCGTTCACGAACCAGTGCGTCCGGGATGGACTTGCCGGTGAGTTCCGACACGGTCATGAGGAACTCGTCGGTCGCCTCCACGCCGATGGGATAGTGGAGGCTTGCCGTTTCCTGGTGTTTCTCTTTGGCGAAGGCAAGGGTCTTCTTGGTGCAGTACTCCTGCATCGACAGGGTCGCCTTGGCATTGAGCGCCGCCTTCGAGTCGTAAATGGTCGTTCCGCCGTCATACATGCGGAACGTGCCGTCGCTCGGGGTGTCGAACACGTCGGAGGGATCGCAAACGATCGTGTACTCGACCTCCATGAGATCAAGAACGCGTTTGAGTTCCCGGATGTTGCCGACGCAAAAACCGTCGAAACCGGGAATGATGTTGATGGACCCGCCGGGATTCCGTTCCATGTTCTGCCAGAAATGGGTCAGGATTCCGAGCAACATGTTGTCATAGCCGTTGATGTGGCTGCCCTGGAACGCCGGCGTGTGGGCGAAGGGGACGTCGAACTCCTTGGGAACCGAACCCTTGTCCTTGGCGTTGGCGATGAATGCGTGCAGGTCGTCGCCGATCACCTCCGCCATGCACGTCGTCGACACGGCAATCATCTTCGGCTCGTAAAGCGCGTACGCGTTGGCGAGGCCGTCGATCATGTTGTTGAGGCCACCGAAAACTGCCGCATCCTCGGTCATCGACGAAGACACCGCCGACGTCGGTTCCTTGAAATGCCGCGACAGATGCGAGCGGTAGTAGGCGACACAGCCCTGCGAGCCGTGGACGAAGGACAGCGCACCGTCGAAGCCGGCGCCGCAGAAGACCGCCCCCAGCGGCTGGCACGATTTGGCCGGATTGATGACCAGGGATTTGCGCGAAAAGTTCTTTTCTCGGTAGTCCTCGGTCTTGGTCCATGCGCTGATCTCACGGACAGTCTCCTCGGGGTGGGGACATTCGAAATTGATCCGCTTCTCGCGGAGCATTTCCTTGTATTCCGGTTCCCGGAATAGGCTGACATGGTCCTTGATGGCTTCGGCGCTCTGGGGCATTTGAGTCTCTCCTCGATGTGTGCGCGGACTGGGGAGGGCGAATGAAGGCTTATGCCTCCGCCCACGGCGCCTTGAATTTTCCCCACACCGGATTGTTGATGGCCATGTCCATGTCGCGGGCGAACACGGCGAAGCCGTCGTAGGCATGATACGGCCCCGAGTAGTCCCAGGAGTGGACCTGACGGAACGGAACGCCCATCTTCTGGATCGGATATTTTTCCTTGATCCCCGAGCCGACGAGATCGGGTCGGATGCGTTCGATGAACTTCTCCATTTCGTAACCGGTGATGTCGTCGAAGATCAGGGTGCCGTCCTTCACATAGGACGTGGTCCTCTGGTAGTCGTCCTTGTGGGCGAACTCGTAGCCGGCGCCGACGATCTCCATTCCCAGATCTTCGTAGGCATTGACCATGTGTCGGGGACGCAACCCGCCGACATAGAGCATCACCTTCTTGCCTTCGAGGCGTGGCCGATACTTGTCAATGACCGCGTCGGCCATGGGGCGGTACTTGGCGATGACCTTTTCGACGTTCTCCTTAATGGTGTCGTCGAAATACTCGGCGATGGCCCTCAGGGATTTCTCGATCCGCGACGGTCCGAAGAAGTTGAACTCGAACCAGGGCGTGCCGTACTTTTCCTCCATGTGCCGGGAAATGTAGTTCATGGACCGGTAGCAATGGATCAAGTTGAGCTTGGCCTTGGGGGCCCGTTCCAGTTCGGCGAGGCTGGTGTCACCGGTCCACTGGGCGATCACGCGCAGTCCGATTTCTTCGAGTAGCTTCCGCGAGGCCCAGCAGTCGCCGCCGATGTTGTAGTCGCCGACAACGACCACATCGTATGGCGAGGGCTCGAAACCTGCCGTCGGATCTTCCAGATCGGATGGCTTCTCGCGGCCGAATACCCAGTCGCGGATGGTGTCGTTGGCGATGTGGTGGCCGAGCGACTGGGATACGCCGCGGAAACCCTCGCAGCGAACCGGTATCACCGGTTTGCCGAGATCCTTTGCCTTTTCCTTGGCAACAGCTTCGATATCATCTCCGATGAGGCCGACCGGACATTCGGACTGGACTGAGATACCCTTGGCGAGGGGAAACAGCATTTCGATCTCATCGATAAGCTGCCGCAGTTTCTTGTCACCGCCGAAGACAATGTCTCGCTCCTGAAAATCGGACGTGACCTGCATCGTTCCGAAGGTGTCGATGCCGGTTTCGCCGACGTAGTAGTTGCGGCGCTGCGCCCAGGAATACTGTCCGCATCCGACCGGACCGTGGGAGATGTGAACCACGTCCTTGACGGGGCCCCAGACGACGCCCTTGGATCCGGCATAGGCGCAACCGCGAACAGTCATGACGCCCGGCATCGACTTGATGTTGGACTTGACGCCGCAATCCGAATCGCCTTCGCTGACGACATTCAGGTGCTTGCTGCGCCTCTTGCGGGCCTTTTCCGGATAGGCCGCGAGCACTTCTTCGATGATCTGCTCGTGAAACGACCGGTCGTTGGTATACTCGAGGCTCATCCTCTCCTCCTTGCGATGGGAACGGCAGGTTCGGCGATCACGCGGTGACCATCGTTTTCTGCGCCGCCTCTTTGGCCTCGAGCTCGGCAATCATCTCTTCGTCCGACTTGAGGATGCCGAATTCCATGAGCATGTCTTCCAACTCGTCCATGCTGATCGGTGTTGGAATGACGCCCTTGCCCTTGTTCTTATGGATGTTTTTCGCCAGGGCGCGATACTCGTCGGCCTGCTTCGATTCCGGCGCATACTCGATCACCGTCATGCGGCGCAGCTCGGCATGCTGGACGATGTTGTCGCGGGGGACAAAGTGGATGAGCTTGGTGCTCAACTTCGCCGCCATGGCTTCCGCCAGCTCCAGTTCCAGGTCGGTCTGACGCGAGTTGCAGATCAGGCCGCCGAGACGCACGCCGCCGGTGTTGGCGTATTTGAGGATGCCGCGGGAGATGTTGTTGGCGGCGTACAGCGCCATCATCTCGCCCGACATGACGATGTAGATTTCCTGCGCCTTGTTTTCGCGAATGGGCATCGCGAAGCCGCCGCACACCACGTCGCCGAGGACGTCGTATACGATGTAGTCCTGGCCCTCGTAGGCGCCGTTTTCCTCAAGGAAATTGATCGATGTGATGACGCCGCGGCCCGCGCAACCGACGCCCGGTTCGGGACCGCCCGATTCGACGCAGGAAACGTTCAAATAACCGGTGCGCAGCACGTCTTCCAACTCGAGGTCTTCAACCGAACCCGCCTCGGCGGCTAGGTGGAGGACGGTCTGCTGGGCTTTCGCATGCAGCATTAGGCGCGTTGAATCGGCTTTGGGGTCGCATCCGATGATGAGAACCTTCTGCCCCATCTCGGCAAGCGCCGCGATCGTGTTCTGAGACGTTGTCGACTTTCCGATTCCGCCTTTGCCGTAAAAGGCAATCTGACGAAGTCCACTCATGGTGAAGCTCTCCTTTCGCAAATCTCGAACTTGAGCCCTCTGTGCTCTCACCCCTTCGTACGCAATGGCTATGCCAAACCGCTCCCAGCCGTTGTCAGGGGGGATATTTTATTCATTATTAGATAGTTACAGCCCTGTATGGCCGTCTCGTCCTGGTCGTAGTTCCCCTGTTTGGAAAGCGACAATCCCCGACACAATGTCGCAAGCACCACAGATCGGGGTGCATCGGTCGCCGAAGCCCCCACCGCTTAGTTTCGGTGTTTCAATCAGTTGGCGCGCTGGAACGAATCTTGCTTCGTTCGGACGTCATGACCGCCACTCAACTCATCGTGCGCGACACGGACGCCGAGACGGAAGTCGTCTCCCGGAAGGGACATAGCACCAACCTCGTGGGCATCCCGACGGGGCTCCTCGCCAGCGATGCGTTCAATCGCGCCACGCTGCCGTTGCGTCTCGCCGGCGTGCGTGAGGCCAATCACGGTCTGTTCGCACTGCTGGATCAGGCGGATTCTACCGAACACGCGGCCACCTTGTTCACAGCTTACATGGAGGTCATGTTCGGTCTTCACCCGGAACAACGAGGACGCTCGAACCGCAGCGGTGATGGTCGCCGACGATATCGGTCAAGTTATGCCAGACTGATCCGAGGATGGGCACACGACAGTAACGGCCCCGAAGGTGCCGTTTTGAAGGGTTGGGTCGAAAGCCGTTTTGGCCTGTTTCCGACCTTCCATAAGAAAGCGTTACGACGTTTTTCGTCTGCGGCATGGATGGAATACGTGGAAGAGAAGATGGGCAGCCGGTTCCACAGCAATGCCATTTTCAGTCAGCTTGACCTGGTCTACGAATTTGCTCAGTGGTCGCTGGCGCGATTTCAGCCGCGGTTGCGAACGATTTCCCTTTACCGAGGTGTGAACGACTTCGATGAACATCCTATCGTTGAGATCATCGACCGGAGACTGGTCGTTGTTCGCCTCAACAACCTCGTCTCGTTTACCAGCCAGCGTGACATTGCCAGCTGGTTCGGCTCTTACATTCTCGAGGCCGAAGTCCCTTCCTGCAAGGTTCTGTTCTTCAACGGAATGCTGCCGCAAGCCGCACTAAAGGGCGAGGGAGAGTACCTCGTGATCGGCGGCGATTATCGGGTACGTGCCACGTATTTCTAAGTCTATCCTGGAATCTCAGAAGCGATGTCTTCCGCGTCTTGGTTTGATCGTGCATTTGGCGCCTATCTGGGCTTCGCAGTCGGTGATGCATTGGGCGCCACCGTCGAGTTCATGACCGCTGGGGAGATCGCAGCCCAGTATGGCAAGCACTGCCGCATGATCGGCGGCGGATGGCTTAAGCTTAAGCCGGGACAGGTTACCGACGACACGGAAATGATGCTTTGTGTCGGTCGCACCATCGTGGGACAGGGCGCTTGGGATGTCCATGCAGCGTGTGAGGAGTTTTCGCAGTGGCTGCGCGGTGTTCCTGCAGACGTTGGCAACACCTGCCGGCGCGGTATTCGTCGCTACATTACCGAAGGAAGCGTTTCAACGCCGCCCAACGACGGCGATGGCGGAAACGGGGCTTGCATGCGCAATCTCCCTGTTGCTCTCGCGACGCTTAACGACCCGCCTGCGTTCCGCCACTGGACCCTTGAGCAGTGCCATATCACCCACAACCATCCCTTGTCCGATAGCGCCACACTGGCGCTTGGACGCATGGTGCAGCAACTGGTCAAAGGCGGCGGCATCAGCGAGTGCAGGCAAGAGGCGCAATCATTGACGCAAATGCACCCGCAGTTTCGGTTTGATCGCTACAGTGGTCCGTGCTCGGCGTACATCGTTGATACCATCCGCACCGTCCTTCATTTCTATTTTCTGACCGACTCGGTGCGGACGTGCGTGATAGAAACCATCAACGTCGGTGGCGACGCCGATACTGCCGGGGCGCTTGCGGGGATGCTGTCTGGCGCAACCTACGGTGCCCGGTCGATACCACGGACCTGGCTGCGTACTCTCGACAAGTCCGTCCTGAAAGAGATCCGTGGACAGGTGCCCAAGCTGTTGCGCTTGGCGGAAACACCGTCGCAAGCAGCGATGTGAGCCTTGTTGCCGGCACTGTCGAATCGCGCACCGTCAGGTGCGGGTACCGGTTATCATGCGCGCCGGTAACACGGATATGGCACCGGAAACGACCTCGGCGACAGGCTCGACGGCGCTCGCGCCGAGCGTCACCTGCAGGACCGTTCCTGGCGGTTCGAAACGCCTTGGGACGTACAGCTGACCCAGCGGCGAACCAAGCACCGACAAACCGCTGACCGAGTCGTGAGCCTCGATCACGGCGATCAGCCGCATGCCGGTTTCTGTGTACGCCTGGTCGGCCGAGGATCGGACCGGATCGGCTGCGGCGATCCGGCCGTTTTCGATCCTGATCGCCCGTTCGGCGACTTGGGCGATCTCGTCTGCGGCGTGGGACACGTACACGATGGGAAGGGCGAACGCGTCGCGCAACAGGCGGACGAACGGCAGAATCTCCGATTTTCGCCCCGGATCAATCGAGGCCAACGGCTCGTCCATGAGCAGGATTCTCGGGCTTGACAGGAGAGCTCGGCCGATCGCGACGCGCTGCTTTTCTCCGCCCGAGAGAAACCGGGGGCGCCGCCGCAACAGAGCTTGAAGATCGAGCAGGGAGACCACCTGTTCGAAGTCGATGTCCCTTTCACCCCGACGTCGCCCGTACCTGAGATTGGATGCGACTGTCATGTGCGGGAACAACCGACAATCCTGAAACACGTATCCGACGCGACGCTTCTCCGGCTTCACGTCGACACCGCTCTTGGAGTCGAACAATACCCGGCCGTCGACGACAATTCGACCGCTATCCGGTCGATCCAGGCCGGCGAGCAGATTGATGAGGGTCGTCTTGCCGGATCCGGAAGGTCCGTGCACCGCGAGGATCGCGTGTGCGTCGACGCTGAAGCTGACATCGAGCTGAAACGCCCCAAGTCTGCGGCGGACATCGACGTGGAGCACCATTAACCTCCCAAGCGATGCTGCAGCTTGCGGGCCGTAATCTCGGAGGCAAAGAGCGCAGCCATCGCAAGAGCCACGGAAATCGCAGCGAGGCGCATCGAGCCACTCTCGCCGTCAGGAGTCTGTGCCATCGTGTACAGGGCCAAGGGCAATGTCCGGGTCTCGCCCTCGATGTTCGAAACGAAAGTAATGGTGGCGCCAAACTCTCCAAGGCTCCGCGCGAAAGCGAGGATGGCGCCGGTGAGGATGCCGGGCACGATGAGCGGCAGCGTTATGGTCATGAAGATTCGAAAGGAACCTCTGCCGAGCGTGCGCGCGGCGGCCTCTAGTCGGCGATCGACGCATTCAAGCGATAGTCGTACCGACCGTACCATCAACGGGAAAGCCATCACGGCCGACGCAACGACCGCGCCCTGCCAGGTGAATGCAACGCTGATGCCCAGTGTATCGCTCAGCCATGCGCCCAGAGGACCATTCCGCCCCAGGGCCATAAGCATGAGATAGCCAATGGCCACCGGCGGCAGCACGAGAGGAAGGTGCAGGACACCGTTCAACAGGTTCTTTCCGTAGAACTCGCGGCGCGCCAGCAGCCATGCCATGGCAATGCCGGGAGGCAAGGTCCCGACAACGCACCAGATGCCGACGCGAAGGCTGAGCATCAATGCATCGGTTTCAGCGGCCGTCAGCATAGCGCTCGTCCCGCGACGGGAAGAATCCGTGTCGCGCAAGGATGTTGGCGGCATCGCGACCAAGCATGCATTCGAAAACGCGCCGTGCCGCCGCTGTATCGTGCCCCCGAACAAGCGCGGCTTCGTAGGTGATTGGCGGATGACTATTCTGCGGGAACTCGGCGACCACCCGCACCTTGCGGCTGACCAAGGCATCGGTCCGGTACACAATCCCCAAGGGCACCGCTGCCGCCTCGACGAGCGCCAACGCCGCGCGTACGTTCGCGGTGTTGGCTGCCTTGCCGCGAATCCTATCCCAGAGCCTGACATGGTTCAGGGCAGCCTTCGCATAGTAACCGGCCGGTACGTGCTCAGGGTCCCCCATCGCCACTCGGCCGTCGCCGGGCATCGCGGCGAACACTTCGGCGAGTTCCGCCCCCTCCGGCAATGCCGATATCACCGGGGCAATGACGACGAGACTGTTGCCGGAAAGACGGTGGCGCGTGTTCGCCACCAGACGATTGCGCTTCTCCAGATAATCCATCCATGCCACATTGGCCGACAAATAAACTGCCGCGGCTGCGCCGTTATCGATCTGTTTTGCGAGGACCGAACTTGCGGCGAAAGACGCCTTTATCGGTTCGGTCTGTCCGCTACCGCAAACGTTGACGATTGCCTCGACGGCATTGGTCATGCTCGCCGCAGCGTAGACGAGAACCGCCTCGCTAGCCTTCGCGTTTGATGAAGCACCCGCAATGAAGGCAAATACGAAAATCGCGATTGCGGTGCAGGCAATTCGGTGCCGCCATGGTGTCATGGTGTGTCGCCGCTGATCCTTCGCGCTTCGACGGTAATCGGAAGGCGTGTCTCCGCCGCCATTTCGGGCAGGCCCAACCGCCAACCGTTGGCCAGGTCCACCCAACCTCCCCAAATCTCCGGCCGTTCCATGTCGATGATGATTTCCTCCAGATCCTTTTTGGCTACATACGCAGAAAGAGCGTCACCGCGCCGACCAATCGTCACCTTCATTCAATCCTCCATGCGTTCGATTTCGTTCCCACGCATGCCAACCAGACGACCACGAGAAACGAAGTCTATGGTGTAGACGTAGTAGCGCTGCAGAAAATCGCCGATGCCGGCGACGTATCCCACGTCGCCTGCTTCCACGACGAATTCCCCCCGGTCCGCGCCTGGCAGCGTACCGTCGTTTCGGATGGGGACGAGCGCTCGCACCCGTTGTCCCGTCGCGAATTGCGGTGGTCCGTAGACTTCTGGCAGGCGCTTGCCAGCCAGGGGCCAATTGGCGCTGTCGGTCACGTCGCTCATGCCGGTACAATGCAATCGGCGGGACAACCGGCGACGCAGTTGGGCGAGTCAAAGAAGCCCACACACTCCGTGCATTTGGCCGGGTCGATTACATAGGTTTCGCTCTTCATCCGGATCGCGGAATTGGGGCAATCGAATTCACACGTTCCACACACTGTGCAGTCGGAGGTGATGATCTTTAAAGCCATTTCCTGTCTCCTTCGCTCGCCGAGGTGTTGGCCCCCGGCTCTTGGTCACGACCATGCTGACCACATGCGTCAGTGATCTCACGCCGTGTTTGCGGTCCGTTGGACAACACCGAAATGCTCAACGAAGACCTTGGCTACTGCTGTCTCGATGTATTCGTGGGCATAGTCATCGATAACTCGGATACCCGACGCCGACAGAAGCGTGCGCGGTCGGTCTCCGACACGGGCGCAAAGAATGGCGTAAACGCCATCGAGCAACGCGATGGTCGATTCAAGCGCATCGTCTTCACCGAATCCCCCCTGGCAATACTGAGCCGCCCTTCGGTGACCCGCCAACCGAACGCCCAGCCGGTCAGCCTCGTAGATCTGGAACTCGCGGGCATGGCCAAAGTGCTGATTGATACGGCCCCCGCCCTTGGTGCAGACAGCGAACAGACACTGGTCCCCGGTCGACATGTCTCGGAGATCGGCCGCTGCAATTGCCGTCGCGTTCTTGCGGTGTTTGCGTTCGCGATCGATGACCGCGCGGTAGTTGCGGCGGCTTTCGTGGTCGACCACAGCAGTCTCCGGCAAGCGATCGATGCCGAAAGACCGTCCCTGATCATCACCGAGGAGACCGATCGCATCAGCCCGGCACTGACGGCAATGTTTCATCAGATTGGCGCCATCGGCGAGGTCGTTTTGTACGGATTTAAGCTCCGCCGCCGTCGGCCCACGCTGGCCGATCAAGCCAAAATGCGTGCCGTGCGCCGGGTCCGATATCAACGGCATGATATTGTGGAGGAAGACGCCGCGAACCTTGAGCTCGGTGTTGAGTTCCTTGAGATGAGTATCGTTGATGCCCGGGATCATCACCGAGTTGACCTTTACGAGAGTACCGGCGGCAACCAGCATTTCCAGGCCGAGCAACTGCCGTTCGATCAGCAGTCGGGCCGCACTCCGACCCGTCAGCCGTCGCTTGTCATAGGCAACCCAGGCATAGATGTGCTCGGCGATGTCCGGGTCGATCGCATTGATGGTGATGGTGACGTGGTCGATGGCGTGCGTCTTTATGGCGTCGACCCATTCGGGCAGCATGAGACCGTTTGTCGATAGGCACAGCTTGATGTCTGGGAGCGCGTCGGAGATGCGTTCGCACGTTTCAAGCGTCTTGCGCGGATCCGCGAGCGCATCGCCCGGTCCCGCGATGCCGACCACCGAAAGCTGCGGCATCTGCGATGCGACCCACAGGACTTTGCGAGCCGCCAGCTCGGGCGTTAGCTGCTCGCTGACCACCCCCGGGCGGCTTTCGTTGGCGCAATCGTATTTGCGATTGCAGTAGTTGCACTGAATGTTGCAGGCGGGAGCGACGGCCACATGCATGCGTGCAAAGAAATGATGGGCCTCCCGATTGTAGCAAGGG
The DNA here is from genome assembly GCA_026125865.1 of Rhodospirillales bacterium. GTDB lineage: Bacteria > Pseudomonadota > Alphaproteobacteria > Rhodospirillales > Defluviicoccaceae > JADJXQ01. The sequence continues at coordinate 11,958 of JAHCKI010000004.1, read as the reverse complement.
TGATCCTTGACCTTGTTCCAGACATCGGGGGTCAACTCGGAAGCACCGTCTCTGGACTCGCACGAGCCAGCAACACAGCCGCCGGCTCCGGACCGAACACCATTTCGCGACGGGAACCGGGACAACGAAACGGCATCAAGAGGTATGATCTTCTGCATCGGCCTTGCCTTCCCCGATGGTTCGTGCAACCACGACCAACCAAGCAGGCGCAATCCGCATGCCAACCACTTAATTATTTGATATTACGTGATTTCCTTGTGCGACAGGAGAAGTTCGAATGTCCGCAGTGCGACAGACTGTCGGACAATCGACAAGATGGAACGGCTATATGCGTTTGATCTCGATCTTGTGCTTGCGTAATGCGTAACCAATCTGTCGCGGCGTCATCCCGAGCATGCGGGCGGCCTTCGCCTGCACCCAACCTGAACGCTCCATGACGCGGACCAAGCGTTCCCGCTGCGGAAGTGCAACCAGATCGTCCACCCTATCGACCTTCATCCAGTCGGGACCGGAATCGGAAGTAGGCGGTATCACCAAGTCGGCTTCGTTGGCGGCACGAAATGGCGACTTGGAGACCATACTCGCGCAGTGGCAGAAACCGCTCTGGCAGGGTAGGTTGACATCGTTGATGACGTCGCCTCGGGTCATGGTCGCGACGCGATAGACACAGTTCTCCAGTTCCCGGACATTACCTGGATAGTTGCATGACGTGATCACCCGCATCGCCTGCTCTGAAAAGTTAAGATCTCGGTCGTTCTCCTTGTTGAAGGCGTGAAGGAAATGCTCGGCAAGCGACGGAATATCCTGACGACGTTCGCGCAGCGCCGGGATGAAAACCGGGACAACATTGATTCGATAGTAGAGATCGGCGCGGAAGTCTCCCTTGGCGACCGCTTCTTCAAGGTTGCGGTTCGTCGCACACACAATTCGCACATCGACGCGGATGGTCGACGTTCCCCCGATGCGCTCGAATTCGCGCTCCTGTAGTACGCGCAGGAGCTTCGCCTGAAACGCCGTGGAGATATCGCCGATCTCATCTAGGAACAAAGTTCCACCGTGCGCCAGTTCGAAGCGCCCTTTTCGCTGGTGGATGGCCCCGGTAAAGGATCCCTTCTCGTGACCGAACAGCTCGGATTCCAGCAACGTGTCGGGCAGAGCGGCGCAGTTGACCTTGATAAATGGACCACTGCTGCGCGCACTCAGAGTATGAACCGCACGAGCAATTACCTCTTTGCCGGTGCCGCTTTCACCTCTGAGTACGACCGTTGATTTCGTCGGCGCCACAAGGTGAACCTGGGCAAACACCTGCTGCATCGGACGGCTGGCGCCGATCACGTTGTCGATTCGGTACGTCGACTCCCGTTTCACGTCTGGTGCAGCCTGTTCCCCATCGGCCACCATCAAATGTTCGCCCGACACAGAGGCCAACTGGCGTTCATGCAGACGAACCGTCTGGGCGACGAGATTCGCCACCATGGCGAGGAAGCGAATATCTTCGCCGATGCTGACCTGGTTCTTTCGCCTCCATACGCGCGCGATGGCCAAGCACCCGAAGGGCTTGCTGGAGGTCTTTATCGGCACGGCAATGAACGACACCGTCTCGTCGTCCAGGACGCTCGGAACCCGTACATACTTGGCGAGCAGCGGATCATCGGCGACGTTTTCGGTTACGAACGGCGCCTGTCCCGAAACAATACGGGCGGCGATTTCCGCTGGCATGTCGGCGGCGCCGTCATTGACGGCCGATGAGGAAAGTCCCGCCGCTGCCACCACTCGTAGCAAGCCGTCGCCGTCGGTGATGGCGACAATACCGCGGCGCATCTCCATGTAGGATGCCAACAGATTGAGCACGGCGCGAAGCCGCGCCTGAAGGTCATTCGAAGACGTCAGGATCTTGCTGATCTCGTACATGCTGACGAGAGACAACAACGCCCTCTGCTCCATCATGGCGTTCACGACGAAGATCCTCCGAAGAGTGTTCCAACACCCAATTTGCTGCAAGTCGAGTTCGGGTTCAGTGACATGTTCAGGGCCCGCTTTCTGTTGAAGCCGCGAGTACCCCTTGAGCGATCCTTCCCAACCGTTCTCCTATTCTACCGTTAACAAGCAATCTTCGTGCCATCGTTCCACTAAAAATCTTCTGCGTATTTTCAAAGCATTAGAGAGAATTTACCAAGTTTGCGTGGCCTCAGAACGCTCAATATTTGGGCATTGCTGGGATGGCTGCCTCATTTTCGGGCCGAAGACGTTTTTCAGCGGAGCAATGTCGTCGAGGTCTGGGAGTACGGGATCTCTGGAGTTGTCGGTCGATGTCATTCATACGACAAAAGCGCGACATTGCTGTCCGCGTCGCATCAAGCCGGTCAAGCGAGCAATCAATAAAATTTATATAAATCAGAGTGTTGTCGATGTGGCGTGGTTTTTGCTCCGATCGGCGCGTCGGACGATACGTACACGAACGGTCGGTTCGTTGGCGGCGAAGATCGTTCACGAGAGAAGGAGGAGAACAATGGCCAACGTTACCTTTTCGTCTCCTGTCATGGCGAACGATGTCACGGTCTATGCCATCGCCGGGCACCGTGGCACCATTCTGTCGGTCGCCAAAGCTTACAAAATCCCGATCCCGTTCGATTGCTGTGACGGCGAGTGTGGTTCGTGTCTCGTTGAGGTGAAGCATCTCAACTCGCCGATCCGCTATGGCGTCAATCTCACCGAGAAAGAAAAGGAAACGCTTAGGCAGCTTAGTAAGATCACCAAGGAGGAGATCGAGGATGCCGAGGTCAACAGCATGCCGCCCCGGTACCGCTTGGCTTGTCAGTGCTTTGTTCGCGACGAAGACATTTTTGTCTCTTTCGAGGGTGACCAGACGCTACCCGCGAAACGGCCAGCGATGTCCATTGCGGCGGGAATTTTTGCGGGCGGAATCGAAATCGGTACCGTCGAGGAGTTTCTTGCGTTCGCTATCAAGGTGGAGGATGAGGCAGCCAAGCACTTCGAAGCGTTAGCCGCTGAAATGGGACGCTGCGGCAATCAGGAGGTTGCGGATCTATTCGGCAAGCTCGCTGGGTATTCACGGCTTCATCTTGAAGAAGCGCAAACCCGTGCAGGCGACAGTGATGTGACACCCTTTATGCCCGAAGAGCATATTTGGCCGGACCTCGTCACACCAGAGCAGACGGCCTTGTGGGCCGGTGATCCCAGCCTCTCTCGGCTTGGAGCACTGAAGGCCGCGCTGGAAGGGGAGCGCCTTGGTTTCGAGTTTTATCATCACCTCGCCGAAACCTCGCCCGATCCCAAGATCCGACGCATGGCCAAGGAATTCGCCAAAGAGGAACGCGAACACGTCGAGATTCTTGAGCACTGGATAGAACGCGATGCCACGATGGCGGAAGCCTGAGATCTGTATTGAAAACAGCCGAGGGTATCGGAGTGAAGGTATACAGTCGACATCGCGTGCATTCTTCTTGCAGTCGGCATCTTGCCCTCTTGCCGCCAAACAATCCTTCCACCAAGGGTTATGTATGGGCTGGAAGTGGTGCGGAACTCCCAGGTCGGCGGTGATCGCTAGCGTGAACGAAGAGCAAGGTTCGGAGGCGTTTTTCTGCCGCGAAAGGAAGGGGCTGAGCATTCGCTGATTTCTGGTGGTCCATAACGTTATCAAAGTATGTAAGGTAGGGATCTTCGGCCATGAAGCTGGTAACCGCGATTGTCAGGCCGTTCAAACTCGATGAGGTGCAGCGAGCTCTGACCGTCTCCGGTGTTCAGGGTATGACTGTCATCGAAGTTCGTGGATATGGGCGCCAACAGGGGCACAACGAGATCTACAGGGAAGCGGAGTATGATGTCGACTTCGTGGAGAAGGTGAAGATTGAAGTGGTCGTGCCGGATGAATTGATGGAAGAAACAGCTGAAACTGTGCGGGCGGCGGCGAGGACCGGCAGCGTGGGTGATGGCAAGGTCTCGGACCGTCGTAGCGTTCGAGGCAGGCGTCGATGCCGTCCTCGATGTGAAGCATCCAGCCCTTGGCGACGACCACGGCTACGTGGATCGGGTGGCCCATCATGCGGAGGAGGATGCCGTCGCTGGGTTGTTCCTCGCCCGCTGGTACCTCGATCCAGTTGTCCTTGTGAGCATTCATGAACGCGGCGAGATCGGCGCGGTCGAAGCCGTCTTCGAAACCGATGCCGTCATAGGCCGGAACGACCTTGCCGAACTGCTCGCGGAGAACGAGTGCCAAAAGTCCATAGCAATCTGAACCTGCGCGGCCTCTGCCGCCAGCCTCGAACGGCAGGCCGACATAGTCAACCGCCCAGTCCGGCAGGAATGGTTTGCAAGGCGCTTGCATACAAATCACGGATTCCTTACTTTCCTCCATGAGGAGGGTCCCATGTTGGCCAAGCTCACATCTAAAAATCAACTGACCTTGCCCAAGGCCGTCCTCGAAGCGGTCGGCAAGGCCGATTACTTCGATGTCGCCGAGGACGACGGCCGCATCGTGTTGACCCCCGTGCGCATCACTCGGGCCGACGCGGTAAGAAAGAAGCTCGCGCAGCTGGGCATCATCGACGACGACGTCGGGGCAGCAGTCGATTGGGCTCGGAGCCGGTAGTGAGCCGACTCAGGGTCGTTCTCGACACCAACGTGCTTCTGTCGGCACTACTGTTCGAGGAAGGCCGGCTCGCGTGGCTCCGGCGTGCCTGGCAGGATGGCATACTGGTCCCGCTCCTGAGCCGGGCCACGGCCGAAGAGCTGTTGCGGGTTCTGAAGTATCCCAAGTTTCGGCTGTCGCCGGCGGAATGCGACGAACTCCTGGCCGACGTGCTGCCTTTCTGCGAGTCCGTCTCGATAGACGATCCGCCAGCCAACCTTCCCCCTTGCCGCAATGTCGATGACCGGATGTTCCTGGAGGTCGCTGTCCAAGGCCGGGCCGATGCTCTGGTGACGGGTGATGCCGACCTTCTTGCGCTTGCCGGCGCCTTCGCGATCCCGATCATCACCCCGGCGCAACTTCGCGATCGCATGCGAGCGCATGAAGAATGAGCCCCATCAGAACAATCCGGGGTATTCACCCGGAATGTAGCTATGGCCGGGGAACGGCTCATTGAGCACGTCCTCGAAAGCGAGTTCGCCGGTGACGACCAGGGCGTCGTACTCGGCGGCCACCAGCGTCATGTTGAAGGGCCCCGCCTCGACGGTATCGGGCGACGATGCCAGCACCACCTCGAGGGCAACGGCGAGAGGCGCTAGGACTGTGCGCAGCGACTGGACGATCTGGCGGTCGACGTTGTCGATCCGCAAGCTCACCCGGGCGACGCTCTCCGGATCCTCGCCCGGCAGGGCGATCTCGAACGGGTAGGCGACATACAAATCGCCGCGGCTGGTGATGTCCTCGGTGTTGTTGACGACCCGTATCGGATCCGCCAAGTCCTCGTGGTCGATCGTGAGCAACAGCAAAAAGACCTGTTCGGTCGTCTCCGCGTTGATCGCCTGGCGCGCGGCCTGAGATAGCGTCCGGCTCACTGCGTTCGCTCCTGTTTATGATCCCTGTCGCGGCTTTGCCGCTCCACGGCTCTTGTCACTGCAGAACCTCCAGTTTCAGCGTCGCCGTCCACAGCCGGCCACGGGCAATCGGCGCATAGGACGGCGGTTCGACGAAGCGAAATGTCATGGGCGCACCGGTTCGCGGAAGCACCCAGTCGAACGATAGGGCGCCGCCCTGTAGCGTCGAGTCATGGAATGTATCGAGGGTGTCGACCTGATCGACGTTCAGCCGCAGATGCATGTCCAAGATCCGGATTCCGGCGGTGAACCGCCGACGCACCTTGGGAGAACCCGCCTCCATTTGCGTCCGGATTACGGAATTCGGCGCCTGCTCGTTGAATCCTTGGGCCAACGTTGTCAATCGGCGTTGAATATTGACCCCCTATCGGCGTCCAAAATTGAACCCCCCTTTGGATGGCGGTGATGTTCGCCCGGAGGCGATGCGCGGAAGCCTTGCTGGAGCGCAGCGCATCGCCGGAGGGCGCCTGCGAGAGCGGGATTTAGTTCCGGTTTCTGAAGCGCCAGCTGTCGTTGCCGGTTTCGATGATGTCGCAGTGATGGGTCAGGCGGTCGAGCAGGGCGGTGGTAATTTTGGCGTCTCCAAAGACGCTTGGCCATTCTCCGAAGTCGAGGTTGGTGGTGACGATCACCGACGTCTGTTCATAGAGATGGCTGACCAGATGGAACAGGAGCTGGCCGCCGGTTTGGGCAAAGGGGAGGTAGCCAACTTCGTCGAGGATGACACTGCGCCCGCCACTGGAAGGCGCGCGCTGTGTATTCGCCAACAGTGAACGGCTGCCATGCGGTCCACACAGGCGCCGCCGCTGGGTCATCACCGGTGTTTCGCACCTCAAGTCGAACACCGTATTGGCCGGAATCGGCTCCGGAGAGCCGCTCCACCGCCTTCAGCTCGGTCCACGCCTTGACGATGTTGGCGACGTTCTCGCCGGTCACCTTGAGCACAGCGGTGAGCCGGCTGGTGTAGACGGCACCCAGATCCAGCGCGCCGGCGAAAGTGTAGATGCCTTCGGTGGCGATGCCGGCGAGACCGAAGCCAATGGCATCGATGTCGGAGAGCTGCGGCCAGTCGGCCAAGGCGTCGGCGCCGGCGAGTCTAAGCCGGTCGTTGGCGACGACGCAGTTCTCCAAGGTACCAGCGAACGCCGGATGTTCGGCGATGGTCTCCACGACGTTGCGCCCCAGCACCGCCGTTGCCGCGGTGACGATCAGCGTGGCGTGCTCGCTCTCCCGTCCGCCAAGGTCCACGGCTTTGATCAGGTAGGTGCCGGTCATGGTCGGCACCGCGACGGATGTGGCCGGACGAGCAACCTTGGCCACCAGATCGACGGAAGCGCTCCAGGAGGCGCCTACGAGGACGGGCGCGAACTTGATGCGATAGTGGGCAAGGTCGAGATCCGGAACGGCGTCCCAGGAGAGGTGCGCGGTGTCGCCGAGGACGTTGATGACGAAGCCGGTGACGTCCGACGGTGGCTCGGTCTTACCAATGACCACGTGGGATGTGGCTGCCCAGTCGGAGGTGCGGCCCATGGCGCTGACCGACCGCAAGCGGATGTCGTAGACGACGCCGTCATCGACGGGACCGATGGCGACGACCCTGGCATCGGCGGGAGCCGGAGACGCAACGCACCACGCCGCATCCGTATCGGCACGGCGATACTGGGTTTGGATGTGCTCGGCCGGGACCAGCCCGGTCGTCTGTGGCGCCAACGTGATCAGTACCCGCGACTGCACTTGTCCATCTGCGCCGATGGACAACGCTTCGGTGCCGCTGTCGACGGCCTGGATGACCGGCTTGGCCGGGCGTTCGTATTCCACCGGCAGCGGCACGGTGATCTGCGGATCGAACGCCGGGATCGGCCCGGTGTCGGCGTCGTGTACCTCGGGCGCCGCGTCCACCAGGATCAGCGTCGCCCGGAAGTCGCCGGCGTGACGGATGGCCTTGACCAGAAGATCGACGCTCTCGCGCTCAGCCTCCCCGAACATCGCCAGGTCGCCCTTGGCTGGTGCCTTCACCGCAGGGATCGGCTGAATAATGGCAATGCTGTTCGTCTCACCGCTCTGGGTCAGCACCGAGGCCACCGTCGAGTCACCGCCGGCCAGGCGGAACCGCACCGCGTAGGTCTTGCCCGCTTCCATGGCGACAACGTCATCCAGGGTCGCCGAGATCACATCACCGTTTTCGTCGGTCGCGACCGACTTGACCCGGGCCCAACCGCCGCCCCACAGCGGCACGTCGTGGCTGACCTTGACCAGATCGCCGGCGGTGCACACCAGATGGTCAATGTCGCAGGAGAGCTCGTAGGTCTCGGGCCGGAGCTTGCCGGCGGCGAGATGATAGCGCCCATGCTTCCAGGCAAGATCGGCATCGGTGCAGCCGAACAGCTCCAGAGTCTCGAACCGGCTGGCATTGGTTTCGTCGTAGCCGTCGGCGTAGACGATGCGCTCGTCCTGACCCCACTCGCGGTCCGGGTTGATGAACCGCACCTTCAGACCGTGGGGCTGCTGCGTGAACGTCTTCAGTCCCCGGAAGCCGGTGGCGTTTCTCGGTGTGAAGTGCTGCACCGGCACCGTCTGCGGCAGGTCGCGAACCACCGAGAACTTGCCGTCGCGCATGCCGAACGCGGCGCGGCCCGATGCGGCGATGTCGCGCAACAACTCGAACACCGTGGTTGGATAGTCGATGACGGCATCGAAGGTATCGTCGGGACGGGCATCGGCCCACGCCTTGAACGCATCGAGATCCAAACGCTCGTCGGCGACCGGCCGGCGGTTGGCGGCGCCGCGCAACACGTCGAGATAAGCCCAGGCCGGATGACGGGTCGCTTGCGGTGCCGTCCAAATCGCGTCGTCCCACACCGGCAACAGCGCCTCAGCCACCGCCGAGAACTGATCGACGATGCCGTTCAGCTGATCGGTTGCCTTGATGCGCAGGGCAACCAGACACCGTCCAGTCGCCTTGACGGGCTCGGTGTACTGGACGGTGCGGATGGCGGTGACGAAGCTGTCGTCGCGGATCTGCGCCGAGGTGTTGTCTTCGGTGATGCGGGTGAAGCGAATTTCGTACCGGCTCGCCTCTGCCGGCACGATACGTTGGCCACGGCGGACGATCTGCTCGGTGGCCGCGGTGTAAGTAAAGGTGCCGTAATCGGTCCACGAATCGGAGGTGCCGGCTTTGCGATACTCGATTTGGATATCCACCGATCGATTGCGGCGGCCGCCGCCGCTGGCAAACGACACCAGCCCCTGAAACGTGATGTCGATCAGAATCTCGTCGGCGTTGTCCCGGCTCTCCAGCACCTGTGGCCCGCCGGCGTCGGTCACCTTGAGCGAATACTGGTCCTCGCGGATGGTGTTGGAATAGAGGGTGACCGGCGGATCGGTATCGAACCCCTGCCGCGCCTCGATGTCGACGCCTTCGTACTGGGCCAACGGCACCGGGCCGATGCGCATCTCGGAGAGCTGCAACGGTCCATAGCCGAAGTCGAACAGCATGCGGATGTACTGATCGCTGCCCTCCACATCGGTGTAGGGGTGGGCCGCCAGGGTGGGGAACACCCGGTGCCGGCCATAGACCCGCGGCACCGGCCCGTAGCGGTTGGCACGGTTCTGGGTGCCGGTAATCGCCAGCGTCGGACTGGTTCGCGACTGGGGACCGCCCAACGACAATTCGCCCAGCTTCGGCCGCGGCGGCGGTGCGACGGCATTGATCAGCAGATTGCCGACCATGGTGATAAGGCCACCGCCGACGGCAGCCGCCAGGTTGATGCCCGAGACACCGAGGATAGTGGCGTTGGTCGACAAGCCCATGGCAACGCCGAGGGCCGGCCCCAGCACGAAGGCGGCCGCCACCACGGCAATGGTCAGCACCACGCGCAACGGGTTCTTGCCGCCGCCTCCACCGCCGCCCTGCGGCACGACGCGCACGGTCAGAACCGTCCCCGGCTTCGGCCGCACCCGATGCCAATGTTTCTGCACCACCAAGACCGGCTCACGTGTCATCGCCTCGTCGCACAGCCAGACAAGGGCATTGTCAGTAAGCACCGGATCCATGCCGGTGCCGGCGATGATGTCAGCGACCGTGCCGCCGACGGGCACCATGTGGTCAATGCGTTGGGACGAAAACGGCCGCGGACAGGCGAGGAGGCGAACGCCTCCAGGAGCCAGGGAGCAGGACCCAGGAGCCAGGACGGAAGTGTCCCTCGTCATCTATCACCTGAGCTTTCCTCGGGTGGCGCCTGCGGCGCCCGCTCCGCGCACCTGGTGCCTGGGTCCTGGATCCTGATACCGGTAGAACCCCATGACTCGCTTTCGCCACTTCGCTCCGTCGTAGCGTTCGAGGCAGGCGTCGATGCCCTCTTCGATGTGGAGCATCCAGCCGTTGGCGACGACGACGGCCACGTGGATGGGATGGCCCATCATGCGCAGGAGGATGCCGTCACCGGGTTGTTCCTGGCCCGTCGGCACGTCGATCCAATCGGTCTTGTGTGTTTCCATGAACGTGGCGAGAGCGGCGCGATCGCAGCCTTCTTCAAAACTGATGCCGTCGTACGCTGGGATTACATTGCCGAACTGCTCGCGGAGAACCGTGACTAACAATCCCCAGCAATCCAGTCCGCATCGATCGCGACCGCCTGCCTTGAACGGCAGGCCGACATAGTCGGCGGTCCAATCAGGTATCGTCTGACATATCTTGTCGCACATTCAAGAATGAAGGCCGGGCTCGCTCAAAAGCCGGTGACCCGCTGTCAGGAACTCATGCGCGCTGATTTCTGAAACCCGGCTTAAATGTTGGCGGGGTGCGGCCGGCACCAGCGGCCTCTGCTGCGGGAAGGGAGGATCACTTGGGGAACCCCTCGTTGCTGCCGGTGTTGACCCGTAACAAACTTCAGCGAACGATGGCCTCATGTTCGGGTACAGACATCCCGGTTTATTTGACGACGGCGCCCGCTCTTTCGATAAACACGGCTTTGTTGAGGGCTTGGAGCTACGCGTGGTAGGGTAGCTACAAGTGTACAATCCACCGCAGGCGTTTGTACTAGGCGGCCCGCTCGCCGCGCTTCCGATAAGCCTCGTCGCGAAGGGCTTGATAGATTTCTTGTTGGACAAAGCGCATCACCTCGAAAGCGGTCGAAGTGTATTCTTGGACCTCATCGGCGGTCGGGACCTTAAGTCGGTCGCCGTGAGCGATCGCGTTGCGCACGCCGAGCAATTTGTCGATGTTTCCTCGGTGCTTTTCGACGACGGGGTACTCCAGCCCGAGTTGGTAAAGATTCCTCTTCAGCAACACTGAATTCAAGTTGGATTTGGTGTCCACAAGTTTATCAGTAAGCTCCACTTTCGTGGCCAAGATTGCCTCGAAGCGGTCGATGAAAATTCGCTCTCGGGCCATGAGATGAAGGTCCCGGTCCTCGGGCAGGCCACGGGCAAACTCCTCATGCTTGCTGTTGACGTCTCGGAGAGCGGCGAAAACTTTGCCGAGCGTTGCCGCTACCAGCGGCGTGCAGGCTTCGCGACAGGGCAGTCCGAGTGTATTGACGGCAGCGGTGTAAGCCAGAAGCGCGAATTTGCAAAAGCCCTCGAAATGAGCGTAGGTCAGCAAGATGAGCGAGCGATGCAGCATATTGTGCTCCTCCTCGTTCTTAGCGCGAGCGGCGATGTTTTCGATCAGCCTGATCTCGCGCTCTCGTAGGGCACGGTCACCCTCGATATCCTCAAAAACCTCTTCAGGCGAACGCATCGCGGAGGCGTCCTTCGACGAAACCAATTCGCTGGTTCAGGGGGCCAGGCGAATTCTTTCCTCCACCGGTCGTGATATCGATGAAGTTGGGGTCCAGCTTGATATCGTACAGCACGTTCTTCAGCCTCGCGGTAGTTTCTTCCTCGGCGAGATCAAGCCGGTCTAGTACGACTTGCAGACCGATAGTGATCGCCTCGTAGTGATAGGTGCTGAAGCCGGCATTGAGGCTGGATTGATCCTTCTTGGCGAACGCGAAGGCGTATTCGTTGAGCGTCTTTTGTAGCGACTCGAATGTTTTCCGAAACTGCGCCTCTTCGGCGGCATAGTTGAACTCCTCTGGTCGCTCCACGTCGGCGACGTCCTCCATGTATTCCGTCAAGAAGTCGGACACCCCATGTTTGAATCTGGTTCGTCGGTTCTTTAATGCGAAGAAACGCAGAACGAGCTCCTGGTCGAATGCTGATAGCCGGCGCTCCTGTGTGAGGGCTCTCGTACAGTCCCTGAATGACTCTACTGATGCCATGTCTATGATAAAATTGGGGAACTGTGAATCTAGCATCCGGATGGTGCAGTTTCGTAGCTGTTGCTCCGATAGCAGGTCTCCGCCCGTGTTGAGGCGCTTGAACATATGGTACTTGAAGCGCGGGTTGGCACCTTTC
>JAHCKI010000399.1 GCA_026125865.1 Rhodospirillales bacterium | reverse complement strand
GGATTTCGCGGCCATTCAAATTGGTTGTTTTGACGCAATCGGTAGTGAGACATCGATAGGGCGTTTTGTCCTCGCCCATGGGAAATAGCGTGTGGTGGGTGTAATCGCTCATTCTCTCGCCCTCGCAAACGTGTTTGGTGTCACCGCGGCAGTCAATGCGACCGCGCCATCATTCATGGACATGCAGCCCGAGCAGGCGGCGTTGTTGCCGCTGCTCCTCGGAGGCGCCTAGTCTTTTACTTTTTTCGGAAAGTGTCGAGGGCGATGACCTGGGCGCCATCGTCTTCGGCGGCGGTCATGACCTCCTCGCCCTCTTTTTTGTCCTCTCGCGCCTCACCGCCGGTCTGTTTCGCACCCGGTACGCGGCCGGCGACGGAGGCCGCCATCAGCTTCAGTTGCAACCCGAAGTTGACGGATGGATCGGCAAACTGGGTAATGGCCGCGAAGGGAATTTCGAGGCGCTCCTGTTTACCGCGAAATTTCAGGGAGACCGCAAAGCCCTCGTCGCCGACGCCGAGATTCCAGAATTGATGTTGCAGGACGATGGTCATTTCCGCGGGGTGGAGCGCGCGCAGATAGGACGGAATGGCGACACCGTCGGCGTCGGTGCGGAACGTGACGTAGAAATGGTGCTCGTCGGGGAGGCCGTATTCGCTGGCATGGGTCAGGGCACGCCGGACAACGTCCCGCAACGCCTCTTCGATCCATTCGCCGTAGGGAAGGGACCCCAGGGTCATCTCCTCCGGTGTGCGATCGTCTACCAAAGCCTCCTCCACCACGGTGATCGATGCCGACCGATTTGCCGGTTCCCCCAGAGCCGGTACCGTCAAGGGAACGCGCCGTTAGAGCACGGTGCCCTAAGTGGGAGGCTTCTGTTGCCAGGTGCCTCCCGAACCCCGCTATGCCTTAAGCGGCAACAGCAAATGCCTCATTATCGTTGGCATCTATAGGATCGGCCCGATAACGGCGGTACCATGCCGGGCGAAAACCACACCTTTACTACGCGCGTCGATCCTGTTTCGCCCCCGTGATGCACCGGCCGGTCAAACTCTTGGATCAAGCCCTGGAAGCCAAAATCCGCCGGCGGGTGGTTGGTGGAGGCGCCGGGCACTGCCCCCGGGTCCGCTACGCTTATTCCGTGCAGCGTTTATCGCCATAGTCGGAATACCGACACCCATAGTATAGGCATGAGCACCGGTCCCGAGCAAGCGCCCACCGCTTGAATTTTCGACGTGCCCACCACGCATTTCCTCCCTGTTCTTTTCGCCGCCCGACGCCACCGCTAAGATGAAACAATTTAGGAATGGAGCATGACGCCATGGATCTGACGCCCGAACAGCAAGCCGACATCGAGGCCCAGCGAACGCAACGGGCGGAAACCCGACGCGCCACCGTCGCCGCCTTGGAGGCGATTCTTTTCGAGCCCATCCCCTTGCTCGACCATGGCTTCATCCGCGTCATCGACTACATGGGCGACGATTCCGCGATCGTGCAGGCGGCGCGGGTGTCCTACGGCAAGGGGACGCGGCGGGTCCAGGACGACGCCGGTCTCATCCGCTATTTGATGCGCCATCGCCACACCACGCCGTTCGAGATGTGCGAGATCAAGTACCACGTCAAGCTGCCGATTTTCGTCGCGCGCCAATGGATTCGCCACCGCACGGCCAACGTCAACGAATACTCGGCGCGCTACTCCATCCTCGACAAGGAGTATTACATCCCGGCACCCAATCACCTCGCCGGCCAATCGCTGGACAACCGCCAGGGGCGCGACGCGGCGTTGAGTGAGCACGAAGCCGCCCATGTGCTGGCCTTGCTGCAGGCCGATGCCGAGCGCTGCTACGCCCACTACGAGGAAATGCTCAACGAGGACCGGGACGGCGGAACGCTGGACGACACCCGTACCGGCCTCGCCCGCGAACTGGCGCGCATGAACCTCACCCTGAACACCTACACCCAGTGGTACTGGAAGATCGACCTCCACAATCTGCTGCATTTCCTCAGCCTGCGCGCCGACCCCCACGCCCAGTACGAGATCCGCGTCTACGCCGAGGCGATGCTGCGCACCGTCCGCGCCTGGGTGCCCATCACCTATGAGGCGTTCATGGACTACCGGCTCGGCGGCGTCCACCTCTCGGCCCGCGGCCTCGACACCGTCAAACGCCTGCTTGCCGGCGAGGCCGTGGATCAGAAGGCCAGCGGCCTAAGCAAAC
>JAHCKI010000398.1 GCA_026125865.1 Rhodospirillales bacterium | reverse complement strand
TCTCTCGCGTCGAACGGTCTTGCAATCTCCGAATCGATCTGCGCCCGCATCGAACGCACCTTGTTGCGAGTTAATTCGAGGTCCTCAAATGCTGTTCGCCCAGCGCGACCCAATTTGACTTTGTTGAGCCGCCCACGGAGGTCCTCGAATGCCTGATCGCCGGTCTTGCGCGCCTCGCCGATGACCGTGGCGACTTGTGCGGACGCGGCGTTCATGCTCAGCAAGGCTGACGAAGCCGCGCCGCGCTCCAGCGACCAAGCGTCCGCAGCGGTGATCGAGAGTTTGCCGATGTCGTTGCCGGCCTGAATGCCGTCGGCCCGCGCCCACTCCGCAAAGGCGCCTTGCATGTTCTGAGAGGCGAGGACCAGAGGAATGGCGGCTAGAACCGCGATGACGCCGATGAGCAGATTCTTGATGGAGAGCTTGGAGACCACGATTCCCTCCCTGACGGCCGCATCCGCGGCCGTGAACACCCTGTGCCGGTGGTGACGGCGATAGAGATCGATTGCCGGCGCCGCCGGCCTTGAGACAGCGCCTATTCGATTTCGTAGCCCGCCTGCTTCCAGCCGGGATAGCCTTCGCGGTAATAGTGGACCTTGCCGTACCCCCAGGACACGGCCAGCACCGCCGCCTCGGCGGATCGCGGGCATTTCAGGCCCTGGCAATAGATGACCACATCGTCGCCGGGTCCGGCTTCCGCGGCTACGGCGTCCTTGGTGAATTGTTCGATGGGGAGGAACACCGCCCCCGGAATTCGGCCTGCGTCCCACATCCGTTGCGAGCGGACGTCAAAGAAGACCGCACCGGCGTCATGCAACGCCTTTGCCTTGGCCGTATCAACGGTGACTGCGCCGTCAACACTTGCCGGGGAATCGGCGGCGTTGGCGGCGGCGGCGATGCCGACCGCGAGCGTGTTCAACAGGACGACCACAAGCAAGCGGCGAACCGGAAGGTTGGCGAAAGCGCACCGCAACAAATCACGCATTCAAGTACCTTTCATATCTCAATCGTCTTGATTGGAACCCCCATTCTCACGCAAGGCACAGGGCACAATGGCCAAGCTCGATCATTCCGCGACCGATGGCCTGTTGCCTTTCGGCTCCATGTAATACCCGTATGGGTTACAACGCAACAATTAGTTGGGTTTGCGCATCAATTTCTATCATCCGTATCACCCCGAAATTCGGGCGCCAGCCGGCGCAATCGGCGATGGCAGTGGAATGAAGCTGCGCGGGGTCGGATCAGTCCGCGTCGGCGCCTTCGGCGATCGGTTCATCGGCGATCTTGGGGCGAAAATAGCGGCCGACGATCAGCGGCGCCACAAAGCCGATGATGGCGATGCCGAAACCCGGCACCAAACCGATTCCTGCTTTCGACTGGTTCTTGCTGGCAATACCGCCGAGGGTGGCGAGGGGTGGCGAGCGCGGCGTTGGTGGCCGGTTGCGTGGGTGCAACGTATAGGGCGAATTTCATCGACAGACCATCTACCGATTTTTGCCACACCGTGACACGGTTTTGCACGATTTTTGTGCGGTTTTACCCAGGCGAGCTAGGTATAAATCCCTGATATCGCTCGATTTGTGTCATTTTCGGCGCGCAAAATGTATGAAATTGTATGTAAATGTATGCATAAATCCCCTTATCATATTGATTTTATTTAATTCTATCTTTGATAGAGAATGCTTCCGTGAATTTCTCCGTATGGGCGGCATTTTCGGGATGTCGCCGTGGCTCAGCGGACAAGAAGAACAATTAAGGAACATACGTGCCGGCTGCGACGTTGTCAAGCCACCGGTCACGGTTGATGCCGCCGCTCGTTGCGCGAGCCTTGCCGGCAGCCCCCTTGCGGCCATCTACGGGAAGCGTGGGGAGCGACCCCGGAAAGCAGGAAAATATAAACGACACCTGCGAAATGAGGGATGATCCCATCAGTCAGGAATCCCACCGTTAGTTCAGGCGGGCTTGATAGCCATGACACTTGGTGCTATATCACTGAGTGTCATGGCCAAGCGAGCAAGGGGCGATGCGCGTTTTCAAGACCAAGCCGTTCGCCCGCTTCGCGGACCGTGAGGGTATCGCCGATGCCGAGCTACGGGAAGCCATTCTCCGTGCCGAGGACGGTCTCATCGACGCCGACCTTGGCGGAGGCGTCATCAAGCAGCGCATTGCCCGGAAAGGCCAAGGCAAGTCCGGAGGCTTTCGGAGCATCGTGCTCTATA
>JAHCKI010000397.1 GCA_026125865.1 Rhodospirillales bacterium | reverse complement strand
CACTTGCAGGCCATTCCGCGCGGCGAGACCCGCACCTATGGGGAGATCGCCGCCGCACTGGGCCAACCCAGCGCCGCGCGCGCGGTCGGGCGGTCCTGCGCCGCCAATCCCGTCGCCGTGGTGGTGCCGTGTCATCGCGCCATCGGCGGCGATGGGGCGATGCACGGTTATCGCTGGGACATTGAACGCAAGGTTGCATTACTGGAAGCGGAACAAAAGCAAAAAGACGGCTGATTGCTATGCCGCCACATCGCCGTGACATTGGCGCAAAGCGTTCGCGATGCGAGCGCCGTATCGCTGATCGCATGGAGCCTTTATACCCTCACGTACGGGGAAACCGAGGCACCCTTGATCACCACTGCGTCCAACCGTACGAACCGCACGAAACCGAAACCACACCCGGAGTCGCTCGTCGTCGGCGCCTTGCTGACGGCGCTGGTCGCGCTTGGCCAGATTTCCACGTCCATCTACATCCCGTCTCTGCCCTCGCTGGTCAATGCCCTAGCCACCGACCAAGCGCGCGTCGGCTTGACCCTGTCCCTGTTTCTGTTGGGGTTCGCCGTCTGCCAGCTCATTTACGGCCCGCTGTCCGATCGCTTCGGGCGGCGGCCCGTCCTTCTTGCCGGCATCACGCTGTATCTCGGTTCCTGCATCGCCTGCGCCCTGGCGCCGACCATCGATGCGCTCATCGTCTGCCGCTTCGTGCAGGGCATGAGCGCCTGTTCGGGACCTGTCCTGGGGCGGGCGATCATCCGCGACATCTATGGGCCCATGCGGGCGGTGAAGGCGTTGGCCTACGTGGGCATGGCGCTGGCGATTTCACCCGCTGTGGCGCCGATCATCGGCGGCTACTTGCAGGACTGGTTCGGTTGGCGGGCGGCCTTCGTCTTCCTCGCCGTCGTCGGTTTCGTCCTGCTTGCCGCGATATTCAGTCTCCTCGACGAAACCAGCCCCAACCGCGATGCCAGCGCTCTCGATCCCAAGGCCCTGATGGCGGCGTACCGCGTGCTCCTGACGTCCCGGACGTTCCACGGCTACACGCTCTCCGTGGCGTTCGTTTTCGCCGGGCTCATGGCGTATACCGCCGGTGCGCCCTTTGTTTTCATCGAGGTGATCGGATTGACGCCGGCTCAGTTCGGCACACTGGCCATCTTCAGCGTCGTCGGCTTCTTTTTCGGAAGTCTGGCGGCCGGCAGGTTGAGCGCCCGTTTCGGTTTGGACCGGTTATTGCTCATCGGTCTCGCGCTCTGCGTCGCTGGTGGCGTTTCCATGTTGGTGGTGGGCGTCGCCGGTTACGTCGTGGTCGCTGCTATCATTGCACCGATGATGGTGTTTACGTCGGGTATGGGGATCGTTCTCGCCAGCGGCATCGCCGGCGCCATGGCGCCATTCTCGACCATTGCCGGCGCCGCGTCGGCGGTTCTCGGTTTCATTCAGATGACGGTGGCGGCCGTCGCCAGCACCGTCGTCGGGAGCCTGGCGCAAACGTCGCAGCTCCCCATGGCGTCCGTGATCGCGGCCACAGCGATCGCCGGCCTTGCCGCGTTCGTAACCCTGGTGTGGCGACCGCGCCAAATATCTCCGACCGTTGGTATTAGGACGCCCTGGAGCCGCCGGGCCGATACGCGGCCATATGATCGGTGAACGTATAGGGATCGACGCCGAAAACGATCTCGAACTGCATTTCGGCCCACGATACGCCGCTGTGCCCGAACATTTCGGACAACATATCGGTCAACGCGATATGGAATCCCGATGTGTGGGAGTCGAATGCGCCGCTGCGAAGCCCGTCGACGATGGCGCCATGAACCTTCAAGGCCGCCTCGACGGTCACCCCTAGCGGTTTGCACGATCCGGACGCGGGCGACGGAACAGGGTTCCGCGATCCTGGAAAAGGAATAACAACCATGCTTGCGTTCTCGCATAAGTAGTGTTTGTAGACGCATAATGGCCAAGAGTCGTATATGGATCGTGAACGCGAGAATTTTTTTCGAGTGATTCGCGGCGACGATCCCCAATCGCGAGGCGCGTGAGCGCCGCGGCGATCCATGGACTTCCTCGCCAGCGTGTGGAGAAGGGTGGAGAGAGAAATTGCCGACAATTTTGGGGTGATTTTCTCTGTTATTTTTCAACCGAAAAATGCAACACCGTGTCGCGTTTTGATACGGATTGTGCACGGTTTGCCACGCGATATTTCGCCACAACACATTGATATCATTGT
>JAHCKI010000396.1 GCA_026125865.1 Rhodospirillales bacterium | reverse complement strand
TGTACGAGGGGGGGTTGGTGGTTCGCACGACGCTGGATCCCCGGCTCCAGGAAATAGCCGATCGCGTGCTGCGCCAGGGGCTGATCGCGTACGATCGCCGCCATGGCTGGCGTGGTCCCATCGGACAAATCGGCATTTCGAAGACCGGCCCGGTTCCCGAGATCAACGAAAGCAAACGGCTTCTCGCCAAGATACCGCGCCCGGTCGACCTTGGCTCCTGGAAGCTGGCGCTGGTCGTCGCGTACAGCGAGACAGGCGTCAACGTTCACCTGGAAGACGGCGAGAAGGGGCATGTCCCGTTCAACGAGCTGTCTTGGGCGCGGCCATGGCGGGAAGAACAGCATCTGGGTCCGGCGGTGAAAAAGGCGTCGGATGTGCTTGCCATTGGCGATGTGGTGGCGGTGGAGCCGATCACCGCCGACGGCAAGGGCAAGGCCTACCCCGAAAACACCTACGCGCTGCGTCAGATTCCGGACGTGGACGGCGCCCTCGTCGCCCTCGATCCCCACACCGGCCGCGTGCTCGCCATGTCCGGCGGTTACAGCTATGGACGTAGCGAATTCAACCGCGCCACCCAGGCCCATCGTCAGCCGGGGTCGGCCTTCAAGCCGTTCGTCTATCTGACGGCACTGGAGGACGGGTTCACGCCCACGACCATCATACTGGACGCACCGTTCGTCTTCGATCAGGGGCCGGGCCTGCCCAAGTGGCGTCCCGCCAACTACACCAACAAATTTTATGGCCCGACAACCATGCGGATCGGGCTGGAAAAATCGCGGAACCTGATGACCGTGCGTCTGGCCCAGACCATCGGCATGGAGCGGGTGGCGGAGACGGCCGAGCGATTTGGAATCGTCGACGACATGCCGCCCCATTTGTCGTTTTCCTTGGGCGCGGCCGAGACAACGCTGCTCAGGTTGTCCGCAGCCTATGGCATGCTGGTCAACGGCGGCAAGAAAGTCACCCCCAGTCTGATCGATCGCGTTCAGGATCGCCATGGGCGTACCGTCTATCGCCACGATGCGCGGCAATGCGAGCGCTGCCGGGCGGCGCAGTGGAGCGGCCAGGTGGTCCCGGTGTTGCCCGACACCCGTGCATCGGTGACCGATCCGGCGTCCGCCTATCAGGTGGTGTCGATGTTGGAAGGCGTGGTGCAGCGCGGTACCGGCACGCGCGTCAAGGACGTGGGCAAACCCATCGCCGGCAAGACCGGCACCACCAACGACAGCAAGGATACGTGGTTCATGGGCTTTACGCCCGACCTCGTCGCCGGCGTGTTCGTTGGCTTCGACGAGCCCAAAACGATGGGCCCCAAGGAAACCGGCTCGTCGGCGGCGTCGCCCATCTTTCGTGATTTCATGAAGGAGGCATTGGCGGATGCGCCGGCGGTACCGTTCCGCGTTCCGCCCGGCATTCGCCTGGTCCGCATTGATCGTGTCTCCGGCCGCCTCGCCGGGAGCGGTGACAGAGATGTGATCCTCGAAGCCTTCAAACCCGGTAACGAGCCCGATGAGCAACGGGAAATCATGAACGGCGTCGGCGTCGCCGTCGAAGGCCCCTCCACCGGCACCGGCGGCCTTTACTAGACTTCGGTGCTATAAGGACTTTCCCTTTGCGCGGGTTTCGGAAAGGACCCGGTTTGCCGCAGCGCTTCACCAAGGACCATGGCGGCGGCGACAGCGACGTTGAGGGAGCGCATGCCGGCAACCATGGGGACGATGACGCGGGCATCGACGGCGGCATGAACATCGTCGGGAACGCCGCTGGTTTCGCGTCCCACCAACAGGGTATCGTTCCGCCGAAAGGGAAATGCCGTGTACGGCAGGTCCGAATGGGTCGTCAGAAGGATGAGGCGACGATCGCCGTGATGGCGATTGGCCGATAGAAACGCCTGCCAGGACGGGTGGCGCTCGATGGCCGCCATATCGAGGTAGTCCATGCCGGCGCGCCGCAAGTGACGATCGCTCAGTAAAAATCCGCAAGGCTCGATCACATCCGCCCCAACCCCGAGACACGCGGCCATGCGCAGCATCGTCCCGGCATTTTGAGGGATGTCGGGCTCAAACAACGCCAACCGCATCTCGAACGCTCCCCCGGCAGTGAAATGGTCAAATCAACGGTAGGAGATAGTAATGGCGGGAGGGAGCGATTCCGCATCGAAATCAGTAGCGGGATCTTGTCAAGCCGCTGTCTTGGCACTAAGAGTGTGCCTTCCGAGCGGTTCGAACCCTCGGCAATGGGG
>JAHCKI010000395.1 GCA_026125865.1 Rhodospirillales bacterium | reverse complement strand
GGAATTCAGCGCGGATCGGGATTCCGGCGCCCGGTATTCACCGTGCCTTTCGCAACCCGGCCACTGGCACAGTCCCGGCTTGTCAGTCTGCGGCTCGAACGAGGACCGCTTGCTACCAGTAGCAATTCGCATGGCCACACTATGAGCGTTCGCACCGAGCGAGGCAACCCGGACTATCGAGCCCCCGGGATTGCCGGAACGAACTGTCTTCCTTCGCTACTTGACGGCCGGTTTCTGGGCGATCACGACTATGCGCCGTAGCCGTGACCAGCGAGGAGCAATTTGATCATGAGTGTCGCCGAAACATTGGAACGAAAGCTGCGGGCGGCTCTTTTGCCGACCAGCCTCATCATCATCGACGAGTCACATCGCCACGTGGGACACGCGGGCTCACGACCGGAAGGTGAAACCCATTTCACGATCGAAATCGTTTCATCTCAATTCGAGGGCATGACCCGGGTTGAAAGACATCGCGCAGTGACAACCATTTTGGCCGAAGAATTGGCGGGACCGGTTCATGCCCTCAGTCTGAGGACACCGACGCCGACGGAGGCACAAGAGCTGCAACCCTGATATGGCGGTTACCGGGATGAGTGTTCCGGCCATTCCCGGGCGACGACCGGGCCGTCGCCGGCGAGCGCGTGACAACTATCGATGAGAGCTGGCCGGCTTCCGTCCTTATCGGAACGAGCGCGTCGCGATCGTGCCGCCGCGACCGTTTGCAATGCGGTGGTGGTCATCGGGCCCAGTAAAAGATCGGTCAAATGGGTGCACCCATGCACGCCCGCCAAACGCGCCAGCACGTCCTTCCGCCACCCCCGACCGATTTTCAAGCCTCTCAGTTCGCTGTAAGCCTCCGCGATGTCGCCGCAAATGTGGAACGGGCCGGCATCGGTCGCGACCTCGACCGCGTGAACCTGAAGATCGTCATCCACGGTCAAGCGGATTCGCATGCCGTGGATCGGCTCACCGCTGGCGATACCATTACGATCCTTGTTGTCGAAGGAGTAGGTCTTGGTGTCTTCCAGGGTCCCTTCGATATCCCAGAGCCTGTCTTGGCGCTGAAATCCGCGACAGCGAATTTCACGTGTATGGATGTGGTCGCGGCTGACGGGTTTGGTCAATGGCATGGCGGCACTATACAGACGAGAGATTTGACCGAAAAGACCGACCTTTTGGCCCAATCATGAAGCCGTGGATTTTTCTGTGCCTTCTATCGTCGGCGAGACTCGTATCGATGTGATTTGGTGACGGTGCCGGCGCAGAATTTCGAAACGCATATTGTAGAACATAAAGGCTTGGCCAACGTCGGGAATCCGCCGGGCTTCATGGAGTATCAGGCCCGCGATCGTGGACGCATCTTCGTCGGGCAGCCCCCACTCGAACATGCGGTTGAGATCACGAATGGTTACGCTGCCCTGTACAATGTAGCTGCCGTCGGGCTGGCGTACGGCGCTCGTCGCTGGAATGTCGTGCTCATCGACGATGTCTCCAACGATTTCCTCAAGAATGTCTTCAAGCGTCACAATTCCCATGAACGATCCATACTCGTCGACGACAACGGAAAAATGCTCCCGTCGCCGGCGGAAGGCTTGAAGCTGATCGAGGAGGGATGTCGAGTCCGGTACAAACCAGGGCGATGACGCAAGGGATATCACATCGACATCCTTGAGATGCTCGCCTGCCGATTGGACGGCGCGCAACAAAGCCTTGGCATGAATGATGCCCACGATGTTTTCGGGCTCGTTTTGCCAGAGGGGGATGCGCGTGTAAGGGCTCGCCAGTACTTGCGCAACTATGGAATCAGGCGGTTCACCGGCGTCAATCATGACCACGTTTTTTCGGTGGATCATGATCTCCGCCACCTCGACTTCAGCGAGGTCGAGAATACTGCGCAACATGGCGCGCTCGTGTCGAACGGTTGGACTGCCCTCGTCGGCATGAAGTTCGATTGCTCCCCGAAGCTCCTCGGCGCTGGGGCCCATCGACTGCTGGGCATCGAGCTTGGTGCCGAACACGCGGAAAACACCATTGACGACGGTTTGAATGGCCAGCGTGACCGGGGACAACACCAGAATGAGCTTGCTCAAACTGGGGGCAATCAACGGCGCCAGCCGATTTGCGTTTCGGTAGGCGTAGGTCTTGGGAAGGATCTCCGAGAAAACAAGTACAAGCATGGTCATCGCGACGGTGGCGTACGCGACACCGGCTTCACCGAACGTCGTGATCAGAATGCTCGTGGCGAGGGCCGAAGCCAGGATGTTGACGAG
>JAHCKI010000394.1 GCA_026125865.1 Rhodospirillales bacterium | reverse complement strand
ATGCCCTTCATTCAACAGCGTGTATCCGGCGCCGACCATGAACACGACGCCGTGCATCCAGACATAGGATTCCTGCAGCCAGACGAAGCCGATGCTGAAAACATAACGCAGGACCACGACAACGAAGGCGACCAACACCATCGCCAACGTCAGCCAAGACACGGCGCGGCCGAGGACATCATTGGCGCCATCGATCAAGCGAACAACCGCCGCCAAACCCACCGCGGACTGTGCTGGTACGGACAACGTTCTCCCCGAAGTTTTTGATCCGGCTCATGACCGGTTTCTCTCTGCGCTCGCATCTAACAATGAACCCCCTTTTCAGTAAACGACTTTCGCGCGCGCGGGGGCCGTGGCTCTTGACATTGGCGAGCACGGCGAGCGTGCGCTGCGCACAGGTCAAGTTCGGGCCGGCCCGTAAGTGGCCGTGCGGTTCCCTCTCTTCCGTTCACGGCAACGACCTTTCGGTTGACGGAGAGAGTGTTTGTACATTAGGATGTTTGCATAGAGTAAGGTTCGGGTTCTCCGCATGCTTCTGCCGCATCAACGCGACGCCATACAGTTCCTTTTGAAGCACCTGCTCGCCGGGACCATTGGCGGGGTGCTGCTCGGTGCGATGATCCTGTGGACCGATGTGGCCGGCCTCGCGTCGATGATTTTCGCGTCGTCCGAAAAATACCTGGCGCTGACCATGCTGTTCTTCGGCCTGTTCATCACCTTCGGCAGCATCGGCATGGCCGTGGGCGTCATGGGACTCGGAGAAGAACGCGACTCCGATCCGCTCAATTGACACCTAAGGGTCGCGGCTCTTTATGAACCCCACGAGCTTGACGACGGCGACGACGGTGATCCAGCCGGCCAACGGCACCGCGAAGATAAAGTTGAAGAACGGGTGCGACGGGTCATTGTCCGTCCATACGACAACGAACACCATCCATGCGGCGGTCAGGCCATAGCCGACCTTGGTCCAAAATTCGCGCCGCGGCGGTTCAGCGCCCAAGAATCAGCGCTCGAAGATCAACGACGCCGGGTCAACGCGGTCCTGCCAGCCATGCCGTTCCAACTCGGGGTCGATATGCTCTTCCTCGGGCATTCCGAGGCATAGATAGGCGACCAGCGACCACGCCTCCGGAACATCGAGATCCGTGCGGACGCGGTCCGGGTCGATGATCGAGACCCAGCCGACGCCGACACCTTGGGCACGCGCCGCCAACCACAACGTGTTGACGGCGCCGACGGTGGAATAGGCCAGCGTTTCCGGCATGGTCCGGTTGCCGAGCCCCTGTCCGTGCGGTGTTTCGCGGTCCACGAACACGGCGAGTTGCACTGGTGCACGATCAAGCCCGGCCAGCTTCAACCGCGCATACAGTTGCGCGCGATCACCTTTGTACAGGGCCAGCGCCGCCCGGTTGCACGCCTCGAAATTATCGCGCACGGCGGCGCGGCGGTCGGGATCGGTGACCTTCACGAACCGCCACGGCTGACTGTTGCCGACCGACGGAGCCAGTGTCGCCAGCTTGATCAGGTGATCGACAAGATCGGAATCCAGCGGATCGGTTCGGAATCGGCGAACGTCCCGACGCCAGCGAAGTAGCTCTTCCAACTGATGGCGGAAGCCGGTGTCAAATTGCGGTGGTCTGGGTGTGGCGGCACAGTCGTTCATGATGGGGGCTCACTGTAGCCGCACCAACGAGCGCTGCAAAGGCCGTGTCGCCGATGCCGTTTTTCCGGACCGCGGATTTTGCCAGTCCCCCCCCTATGCGGACGCTTGCGCTTCCGACTTCTCGCGGACTAGGTTTGCACGTGCCGCGCAAGCCCGGGTGGTGGAAGGGAAGACACGAGCGACTTAAAATCGCTTGCCGTAAGGCGTGCGGGTTCGAATCCCGCCCCGGGCACCACCGCCGCGTGCGGTCCGATGGTCGCGAATATAGTGACGGCAACACCCCGCCTTGGTAGCCTCCTCGGGAGGCGGCTTGGTGGGCGGTGACGGGTTCGAACCGCCGACATCCACGGTGTAAACGTGGCGCTCTACCAGCTGAGCTAACCGCCCGTTCCAGACAGCCTGAAGGCAGCCTATCGGCTGCTTGTCCTGCCCTTTATCGCCCCGCAGGCGGCGCTGTAAAGCGCAGCGGCGGCCGGTAAAACCCCGGAACAGCCAAACGGCGCCCGCGAGGCGCCGCTTGGCGTTTCGTACAGGGTCCCAAGGCTCAGTGGGCTCAGTGCGCGGTCAGTCCCGCACCATCGTCCTCGGCCGGCGTCTCGGCCGCGGCCGCCGA
>JAHCKI010000393.1 GCA_026125865.1 Rhodospirillales bacterium | reverse complement strand
ATCAGTAGCCCGGCGCCGAGGTGCAGGTCCGCCGCGTTTGTCGCCCCCGACATCAAAATGAGGCCGCAACAGTAGGCGACTGTCCCGAATACGAGCACACGAACGGAGCCGATCTTGTCGGCGATCATGCCGGACAACGGTTGCACGGCCCCCCAAAACAAATTTTGGATGGCGAGTGCGAGGGCGAACGTTTCGCGGCCAATGCCTAAATCGACGCTCATGGGCGCCAGAAACAGGCCGAAGGTTTGGCGGATACCCATGGCCAACGAGAGAACCAACGCGCCACAGACAAGCGCCATTCCAACGTTACGCGTTGTTCCCCTCGACACTATTCTCCCTCCCTTTCTTCTTTCGTCACGCTATTCGGCCTTGGCGTTGGCCGTGACGAATGGGATGAGTGTTTGGCCTACCCGCGTCGGTACATGTGGGAATGCCTAGAGCACGATGCGACTAGGCTCGATCAGCCTAATCGCATGGTCGTGCTCTATATCATTGTTTTCTAAAGCAAATCCATGCGATTAAGTGACTCGACTTAATCGCATTTTGCTTTAGCGAAAAAAACGACACCCGATTCCGCGTCGCCATTTATATCGTCCACGAGTACCTCGCTCTCAAGGGAATGTCCACACGCCCGAGTGTTCTTTCGCTTCTTCTCTCTCTCACGTAAAAAACGGCGGCTTGGTTGGAAAAACGGCGGCTTGGTTGGGCCGCCGTTTTCGCGTTGACGCCTTGGCTCCGCAATATGGCCGCTACAGGTCGTCTATTTCCTTGTGGAGGCGGTAGGCATCCGAGGTGACGTAAGATTCGACGCCGCGCAGCCGTTGTTCCAGTTCGCGGAAGCGATGGCGCAATTCCGAAAACTTGCGGGCCGGATCGACCCGCACGTCGCGCCAGAAGTGTTCCTCATCCTTGTTTTCGTAGAGCCGCTCCGGTTCCTTCGGAACAACGCACGCCATCACAATGTAGGCGATGATCGCGGCCGGTGTGAACATGAACGCGGCGACAATGAACAACCCACGAACGATCCACGGATTGATTCCGAAGTAGTTGGCGATACCGGTGCACACACCGAAAAGGATGCCTTGCTCGCCGCTGCGGAACAGGCGGTTCGGACTGGTCGATCGGTCCCCCTTGTTTTTCTTGACCCGGTCCCAGCCGCATCCCTTGAATCGATGGTGTCCGCATCCCTTGCGTTTCTTATGCGTCATACCTGCTTCCTCCAATCGGGTGCTTCGGCGTCCAAAATTCGCTCCAGAGTGTTGATGCGACTCTCCATTCTGGGAGCCAAGTCCCACAGCTCGGCCAGCATCTTTTCATCCTCGGCGGACAAGACCTTGGCGGTGCGCCAGCGCGTCACGTAGTGGGCAATGATCCAGATCGGGGCGACGAAAATCAGGAAGACGATCAGCGTCCCGAAGAATAGCTCATACATGTAGTTTGCTCACGACTTGTTCATCGGTGGTGTGCCGCCGGATACGCGCGCCTTCAGCGCCTCCAGTTCCGCTTCGATGGCGGAGTTGGTTTCCAGTTCCGCGAATTCCTCGTCGAGTGTCTTCGGACGCCCCATGTCGTAGGCTTCGATCTCCCCTTCGATGCGATCGATGCGGCGCTGCACATGTTCATACCGAGTGAACGCATCGTCGACGCGGGGATCGCGCAGCTTCCTGCGCACCTGAAGCCGATTGGTGGCCGATTCTTCGCGGGCCAGCATGGCTTTCTGTTTGACCTTGGCTTCGCGCAGCTTGGCTTCCAGCTTGCCGATGTCTTCCTCGCCCTGGCTGAGAGCACTGTCCAGAGCCGCCACTTCCTCTTCGAGCGATTTCGCGGCGTCACCCAACTTCGCCTTCTCGACGAGGGCCGCCCGCGACAAATCCTCCCGCCCCTTGCGCAGCGCTACTTCGGCTTTGCGGTCCCATTCCGCCTGGGCCTCGCGAAAGTGCGTGAGCCGGCGCTGGGCTTCCTTGCGCTCGGCAATGGTGCGTGCGGCCGTGGCCCGCACCTCGACCAGCGTCTCTTCCATCTCCTGAATGATGAGACGAATGATCTTCGGTGGGTCTTCGGCCTTGTCGAGGATCGAATTGACATTGGAATTGATGATGTCGGCAAGTCGCGAAAAGACTCCCATGACCGTTCCCTTTCCTGACTGTGTCTGGTGGCGCTCACCATCGGCGCCTGCACTCGACCACGCATCTTCTGTGCCAAATGTAAAATATTAGTTCATTTCAGTGAGTTGATGGGTTTCAAGGTCAAATTTGACATATGCCGATGTGGTAAAGTA
>JAHCKI010000392.1 GCA_026125865.1 Rhodospirillales bacterium | reverse complement strand
ATTTTTCATCGTGAAATTGTACACAAATTAAGCAATATCAACCCCTTACTCGTGATTCACGCGGTACAAAACGCGCAAAAAACGTGCAAAAATGGTTCAAACCGCGTCGATTTTGCAACAAATTCGGTTGATTGTGATGGCTGAGATCTCGCGTTCCAGGTGTTAGCGCGGGAGAGTGCGAACGCGGCGCGATCAGGTGCGGAACCGGATCGCGCCGCGCTCAAATAGGAGTCTTGTCAGCCGGTGACCGTTCCGATGTTGAGGCGGACACCGGGGCCCATGGTGGAACTCAGGCTGGCCCGAAGCAGGTAGGATCCCTTGGCGCCGGTGGGCTTCGCCTTGACCAGCGCACCGACAAACGCCTGGATGTTCTCCTTGAGAGCGTCCGACGAGAAACTGGCCCGGCCGACGCCGCCATGGACGATCCCAGCCTTTTCGACGCGGAATTGGATCTGGCCGGCCTTCGCCTCCTGGATCGCCGCCTTCACGTCCATGGTCACGGTGCCCAGTTTAGGGTTGGGCATCAGGCCACGGGGGCCGAGAATGCGCCCGAGCCGGCCGACGACGGCCATCATGTCCGGCGTCGCGATGCAGCGGTCGAAATCCATCTGCCCCTGCTGCACCTTTTCGGCCAAGTCCTCGGCGCCGACGATATCGGCGCCGGCGGCTTCGGCCTCGGCCGCCTTGTCGCCGCGGGCAAACACGGCGATGCGAACGGACTTGCCGGTGCCGTTCGGTAGCGTGACAACCCCACGGACCATCTGGTCGGCGTGGCGCGGATCGACGCCAAGCGCCACCGCCAACTCGACGGTTTCGTCGAACTTGGCCTTGGCGTTGTCCTTGATCAATTGAATGGCGTCGCCGAGATCGTACAGCATTTCGCGGTCGACGTTCTCGTAAGCGGCGCGCAGTTTCTTGCCTTTTCTTGCCATGTCTCTACTCCGCCACCTCGATACCCATGGACCTCGCGGAACCCGCGACCATGCGCATCGCCCCTTCGATATCCTTGGCGTTGAGATCCGCCATTTTCGTCTCAGCGATTTCGCGAACCTGATCCCGCGTGACTCGCCCTGCGGTTTCGCGGATCACATCCTTGCTGCCCTTGCTGACACCGGCCGCCTTCTTGAGCAGGTAACTGGTCGGCGGCGTCTTGGTGATATAGGTGAAGGTGCGATCGGCGAACGCCGTGATGACGACCGGAATCGGCATCCCCTGTTCCAGGTTCTGGGTCGCCGCGTTGAACGCCTTGCAGAACTCCATGATGTTGAGGCCGCGCTGGCCGAGTGCGGGTCCGATGGGCGGCGACGGATTGGCTTGCCCCGCCGGGACCTCCAGCTTTATGTAACCAATGACTTTCTTTGCCATTTCTCCACCTCTGTTCGACGGTTGAACGAGGGCGCGGTACGGCCATGGCGGACCTCCCGCGCGCTTACCGATCCACCGGGATCGGAATTCTTATCTATCCGGAATTCCTGTTTATTTACAGCTTTTCCACCTGCGAATACTCGAGTTCGACCGGCGTCGAGCGCCCAAAGATGGAAACCGCGACCTTGAGACGGGTCCGCTCCTCGTCCACATCCTCGACCACCCCGTTGAACGATGTAAACGGCCCGTCGCACACCCGCACCTGCTCGCCGATCTCGAACACCACCGAGGGTTTTGGGCGATCGATGCCTTCCTGCACCTGGTGCATGATCCGCTCGGCTTCCGCTTCGCTGATGGCGATGGGACGGCCGCGGTCGCCGAGAAAGCCCGTCACTTTCGGCGTGTTCTTGACCAAGTGCCAGCTTTCGTCGGACATGTCCATTTTCACCAGCACATAGCCGGGAAAGAACTTCCGCTCGGAACTCACCTTCGAGCCCCGGCGCACCTCGACGACCTCCTCGACGGGAACGAGAACTTGTTCGATCAGGTCGGTCATGCCCGATTGCCGCGCCTGCTCCTCGATGGACTGGGC
The DNA here is from genome assembly GCA_026125865.1 of Rhodospirillales bacterium. Classification (GTDB taxonomy): domain Bacteria; phylum Pseudomonadota; class Alphaproteobacteria; order Rhodospirillales; family Defluviicoccaceae; genus JADJXQ01. The sequence continues at coordinate 340 of JAHCKI010000392.1, read as the reverse complement.
GACCTTCCGTTCGAAGCCGGAATAGACGTGGATGACGTACCACTGCGCAGCCATCGGGATCAGCCTCCAAACCCGAGAAACAGCCGGATTCCGACGCTTAGCAAGAAGTCGACTGCCGAAAAGAACAAGGCGGCGAGAAAGACCATGATCAGGACCATCCCCGTGGAAATACTCGTTTCCTTACGGCTCGGCCACGTGACCTTGGAGGCTTCCTGACGGACCTCACGGATGAATTGAGCAACGTTGGTTTTTACCATCGATCCTTCGCAAACGGTGGCAGGGGCAGCAGGGTTCGAACCCGCGACCTGCGGTTTTGGAGACCGCCGCTCTACCAGCTGAG
>JAHCKI010000391.1 GCA_026125865.1 Rhodospirillales bacterium | reverse complement strand
CGTTCAGGCGCTCGGATATCGTCGGTGATATCAACTCGCCGACTCTCAGCGTCGCAATCGGCGTGATCGAAGTCGAACCGCATTTTTCTCCCCCAAATGCGGATCAGCCCGGCCCCCAGCAAAACCTGGAAACCCTCGATCGTTTGACATCGAACGTGGTGCTGAAGGACGGGGCCATTTGGGGGACCCAGGTCGTCGGCCATGACGGTCGGGCGGCGGTCCGCTGGTTCCAAATCGACGAGGCCAGCAACACCCTTGTGCAGGAGGGGCTGATTGCTGATCCCCACCTCGACTTCTATTACGCCTCCATTGCGGTCAATGACTTCGGCGACATCGTCATCGGCTTCAGCGGTTCCGGCGAGGAGCAATTCGTCAGCAGTTACGCGGCGATCGGTCGGACGGTGGGTAGCGTCACCACGTTCGACGATCCCATGCTCCTGAAGGAGGGCGTGGCGAACTATGAATTGGCCTTCGGTGGTCGCAACCGTTGGGGTGATTACAGCGCGACGGTCGTGGATCCGGAAGATCCGCTGACATTCTGGACCTTCCAGGAGTATGTCTCTGCCGAAGACCGTTGGTCGACGCAAATCACGGAGATCACCATCGGTAGCGAAGTGGGTGGGGATCGGTTCGTGGTCCGCGCTGGCGAGGGCGCTGATACCATCACCGATTTCGATGGTGTCGGTCCCGGTGATGATCCTTCACCAGTTGCGGCCGGCAAAGCGGATACGATTCAGTTCTCGGGGGAAGGCCTTGTTCCGGAGAACATGATCCTGCTTCAGAACGGCGCCGATACCGAGATCACCTTCGAGGGGGTGGCCGACACCAAGGTCGTGTTGCAGGACTTCGCGCTGGAGGATCTCGACAACCTGTCGGGCGGTGTTGGCAATATTCTGTTCGATGGCGAGACGACGATCTCCGACAGCTTCGACGTCATCGACGCCGATGCGACGCCGGCGCGTGTGGAGCGCCCCGGCACCGTGACATTCCTCAATGAAGCGGACAACAGCACGAGCGGTTTTTCGGTGTCGGAAGCGAGCAACGCCAACGACACGATCAACGGACAAGGAGGCGACGATACCCTGAGCGGCCGCTCGGGCGATGACGATCTTCGCGGCGGTCCAGGCAACGATGTGCTTTACGGCGGTCCCGGCGATGATGCGTTCAGGGGCGGTTCCGGCGACGACATGTTCATCGGTGGCGGTGGCGCCGACACGTTTGTCATCTCGCCCGGCGATGGTTCGTCTTCCGCGGGATCACCCGGCACCGACACCATTCGGGATTTCACCCCCGGTGAAGACGCCATCGACCTCACGGCATTCGGCTTCGACGGCATCAACGAGGTGGCGGCGTTGACCCGCCAGACAGGCGACATCGTCACCATCGATTTGAGTGCTTTGAACGGGCCGGATGTCATCTTGCTGAACCAAAACCTGTTCAATCTCGAACCCGACGACTTTCTCCTGTAACTGGCTCCTGTAACTGGCTCCTGTAACTGGCTCCTGTAACTGGACGGGTGCCGCGATGGTGATTTGCCCGGTCGCAGCACTCTCTCCGCAATAAAATACCGTCACTGAAATCCGGGATGCCGTCGGGTCGGCGAACCTGTATGCCCCGGGGTGTGCGCGTTTCGGGGCGAAGAACTCATCCGCTCTCTGAGAGCGTGCGCTGTGTGATGGCTTGAAAGACGTAAAGCGACGCAATCCGCATGCGTCGTTGGCAATCCTTTGTCGAACGCTTCGCGACGTTAGTCGAACGCCATAACCCTGATCTGCCGGAGGTCGCGAAGCGCGCCTTCGATCAGCCGATCGCCTATGGGGGTTCCCCGTCCGCCAACATGGACCGCGCGTTCCAGCTTCCTCATCACCTCTGTTTCGTTCTTGGCGGTGGCTCGGCAGAGATGGTCGAGCAGTGTCTTCAGCCGGATATCGAATCGGACATCGTCCTGACGCCGGTCATAGGGTCCATGGCTTTGTTCCCACCGATCGATTTCGACAAGGAGGTCTCCAATCTGACGATGGATATCTTCGACGCCGTCCGGGTCTGTCGCCGAGTTCCCGTGACTCCTCCCTAAGTCAAGCACCATTTCGTTATTATCCTTGACCAGTACCATGGCTGAATTTCTCCATGGGCAAATATACGCGCAATCTGGTTGCTCTCCAAAATTGCATCAATCTATACAATGGTTGCAAGAAGCAACACAACACCCGGATGGGGCGTTTATTCTCGGATGTTGTCAATAGCACTTCAGTAGCGGCATGAAAGTGCAAGGATAGTCTAGATTGATGTAGGCGCCTGCTG
>JAHCKI010000390.1 GCA_026125865.1 Rhodospirillales bacterium | reverse complement strand
CCGGCCAGGATCTTGCTGGTGAAAATGAACGCCGACATGTCCGGCCGCCCCCAAGGCCCGTAAACGGTGAAAAATCGCAGGCCTGTCTGCGGTATCCCGTAAATGTGGGCGTAGGCGTGGCTGATCCCCTCCATCGCCTTCTTGGTCGCGCCATAGAGGGACACGGGGCGGTCGACCCGGTCGTCGACGGAAAACGGCAGATCCGTGTTGGCGCCATAGACCGATGACGACGACGCATACACGAAATGCTTCATTTGGGCGAGTTCGCGGCACGACTCCAGCAGCACCACATGCCCGTCGATGTTGGATCGGAGATAGGCATAGGGATTGACGAGGGAATACCGGACGCCCGCCTGCGCCGCGAGGTGGATGACGCGATCGATGGCCGGGTGTTGCTTCAGCACCGCCTGAACGGCGTCGCGATCGGCGATATCGATCTTGGCGAACGAAAAGCCCTTGCGCCCCTCAATGCGTGCCAGCCGCGACTCCTTGAGGGTGACATCGTAGTAGTCGTTCATGTTGTCGATGCCAACGACCATCTCGCCGCGGTCGAGAAGCGCGCTCGCCGTGTGGGAACCGATGAATCCCGCAACACCTGTAATCAGAACCGTCATGCGTCTCGATCTCCTGACAAGCCTCTCTACTGGTTTCGGTTCCCGACGGCTTCCAGACCAACGCGCCCTTGTCGGGCGTTTGCGTCGTCATACACGCTTGCGCTCCCCGTGGCGACCCCATCTGTACAACCTTTACCGGTCGGCGACCAACACCCTCAAAATTTGAAGATACGAGGCCACCATATCGGGCTATCCTTAGGATTTGGATAACGGGAGGCGGTCGTGGCGCTTGCCGACGTCAATCTTGACGACAAATATGCACTCGAATCGGGACGCGTGTACTTGAACGGCACGCAGGCCCTCGTGCGCCTATTGCTGGAGCAACGGCGTCGAGATGCCGCCGCCGGCCTCAATACCGCCGGATACGTCTCGGGCTATCGCGGCTCGCCGCTCGGCAACCTGGATCGGGAATTGTGGGCGGCACGGCGTTTCCTCGACGACCACCGCATCCGTTTTCAACCCGGCGTCAACGAGGATCTGGCCGCGACCGCCATCTGGGGAACGCAGCAAATCGGCCTCTATCCCGGCGCGCGCCATGATGGCGTGTTCGCCCTTTGGTACGGCAAGGGGCCGGGAGTCGATCGCTCGGGCGACGTGTTCCGCCATGCCAACCTGGCCGGAACGGCGCCGCTGGGCGGCGTGCTGGCGGTCGCCGGCGACGACCCCGGCAGCAAGTCGTCGACGGTACCGAGCCAGAGCGAATACGCCCTGATGGACGCCGAAATACCGCTGTTGCATCCGGCCAACCTCCAGGAAGTCATCGACTTCGGCCTCATGGGCTGGGCGATGTCGCGTTATTCGGGGTGTTGGGTGGCCTTGAAGGCCATCAGCGAAACCATCGATTCATCCGCATCGATCGGCGTCGATCCCGGAAGAATTGCCATTCGCTCACCGGACGACTTCGAGATACCGGAGGAAGGCCTCCACATCCGATCCCTGGAATGGCCGCCGGTGCGTCAGGAACGGCGCCTCAAGCAGTACAAGATCCATGCCGCCCTGGCCTTCGCGCGGTCCAACAACCTCGACCGCGTCACGTTGGACAGCCCCAAGCGGCGGTTCGGCATCGTTACGACCGGAAAGTCGTATCTGGACGTGGCGCAGGCTCTTGACGACCTGGGCATCGACGCGGAACGCGCCAGCGACTTCGGCCTCAGTATCTACAAGGTCGGCATGGTATGGCCGCTGGAGCGCAACGGCATCCGCCGCTTCGCCGAAGGGCTGGAAGAAATTCTCGTGGTCGAGGAGAAACGTGCCGTCATCGAGAACCAGCTCAAGGAACAGCTCTACAACTGGCGTCCTGACGTACGCCCTCGGGTCATCGGCGAATACGACGAAAACGGCGACTGGATCCTGCCGTCCGCCGGCGAACTAAACCCCGCCCTCATCGCCCGTGTCATCGCCAAACGCCTGAAGCGGTTTCATGACGCCCCGGATATCGATGCCCGGCTCGCCGTCATCAACGCATCGGACTCAGAAGCCGCCTCTCCCGCCGGTGGCGGTCCCGGTATCGTCCGCCTCCCCTATTTCTGCGCGGGGTGCCCCCACAACACCTCGACCAAGGTGCCGGACGGCTCCCACGCGGCGGCGGGGATCGGTTGCCATTTCATGGTGACGTGGATGGATCGCGCCACCAACAGCTTCACACACATGGGCGGCGAAGGCCTGAATTGGGTCGGCATGGCCCCGTT
>JAHCKI010000039.1 GCA_026125865.1 Rhodospirillales bacterium | reverse complement strand
GGCTCGAAGCTGCGCCTCCCGTACCGCTCGGGCGATATGGTGATTGCTCGGCCGTCCGGCCAGGCCGGCGACGCGGCTGCGGATATCGCGGGTCAGGTCGCAGACGACGCTATGGGAAACGTTGCCGGCGATACCCTCGACAACGGTACCGGCCACGACACCGAGGCCGGCGATGCAAAGGCTTGAAATAACGGTGACCGGTTCCGGCACTGGTTCTCCCCCCAACCGCCGAGCGACAACGGTTCACTCTACCGGCCGCCGCCGGCCCATGCACGTGGTTTTGACGCATCCGACGGAATACGCCTTCGGCTATTCCATCCTACGGAGTCTTCCCCCAATCCGTCATCAACCGGCAGAGCCGGTTTGCGTCCTACGGGGCCACCTTGGGCTTCCATTCCTTGATGAGGGTGAACATGACCGCGAGCAGGGTGGGGCCGATGAAGATGCCGAGGAAGCCGAACGCCGCCGCGCCGCCGAGGATGCCGAGGAAGACCAGGAGCAGCGGCAAGGCGCTGGCTTGGCCGATCAGGATCGGTTTCAGGAAGTTGTCGGCGCTGCCGACGATGGCGACGCCCCAAATACCGAGAAAGATCCCCCAGCCGGTCTCCCCCTGGACAAACAGCCAGGCGGTCGCGGGTCCCCAGACCAACGGTGCTCCAAACGGAAAGATGGAGACGAAAAAGGTCACCAGCCCGAGAAAAAACGGTCCGGGTACGCCCGCGAGCCAGAAGCCGATGCCGGCGAGAACCCCTTGCGCCAATGCGGTGCCGATGAGCCCGTACACCACCCCCTTCATGGTGTCGTGTGCGACGTCGAGGAGATCCTGAGCGCGCTCGCCGGCGAGGCGTCCCACGAGCGTGTCCAGCCGCTCGGCGACGACCGCGCCATCGCGATAGAGGAAGACGGCGACGACGAGACTGAGCGCCAATTCCAGGATCCCTTGCCCAAGCTCAGCGCCGGCCACGAGCACCCAATTGGTGACCTGAGGAATGAACTTGGTGAGTTCTCCCGTCAAGCGGTCGCTGTCCACGGTCAGTTCCTGCCAGAAGCTCCAAATGTCGTTGCCGACAAGGGGGATTTCGAACAACCAATCGGGTGGTGGCGGCGGCCCTTCCTGAAGCAGAAGACGCACGCGCGCCGCGAGGCCGGTTACGTTGTCGGCGAGGCTGACGACGACGACGATGAGCGGCAGCAACACGCCGACCGTGAGCGCCAGCACCATGATCGTGGCGGCAAGGGTCCGCCGGCCGTGAAGAAGGTTTCGTAGCCGCATGAACGTCGGCCAAGTGGCGATGGCCAGGATCAATGCCCAAAGAAGTGAGGTCAGAAATGGCCGAAGCACCAGGACGGTGCCGATAACCAGTAGGGCGAGCCCGACGATGACGGCGATCTGTTCGATACGTCCGCGCGCGAGAGCCATGCTCAGTGGCTCATGAGCACCGGCATTGTCATGTGTTGCAGGATGTGGCGGGTGGCTCCACCCAGGACCAGCTCGCGCCAGCGCGCGTGGCCGTAGGCACCCATGACGAGAAGGTCGATGCTCTGGTCGGCGGCGCGGGACAGCAGCATGTCTCCCACGTTGACGTCGTCGGCGAACACATGCTGCGCTTCGGCGTTGACCCCGTGGCGCGCAAGGTGAAGGCAGATGTCGGCGCTTGGAACCGCGCCGTGGCCTTCTTTCCCCCCATGGGGATTGATGGCTATGACGCTGACGTGTTTGGCTTTTTTTAGCAACGGTAGCGCGTCATTGATCGCCCGCGTTGATAGGCGGGACGAATCCCATGCCACCATCGCCCGCTCGCCGATGACCGGGTATTCGCCAACTTTGGGAATGATGAGCACCGGCCGTCCCAGCGACAGGATCAGCCGGTCGGGCATCTCGGCTGCGGAGGAAGCGTCTTCGGTCTCCGGATCGCGCTGCCCCAGCACCGCCAGATCGCAATATCGGGCATGCAGAGCCAACGCGTCGGGGGGAGCCCCCTCCACGCACCGCCATTCACCGCTGATGCCGGCGCGGGAGATCTGTTCGTTGAAGTTCGTCTCTGCCGCTTCCGTCATGGCGCGAGTCATTTCAGATTGTTGGCGAAGGATGTCCTCGCCTATTTGCGACCGAACGAAGCCTGGAATGTGCGGGTGCATGATCACATAGACACCGACCAGGTGGGCTTCGGATTGTTCCGCTAGGGCGATCGCCGCGTCGAGCCTTGCTCGCGACTGACGACTGTTGTCCACATGAACCAGCAAGTCTTTCAGAGCCATGGCCGCTATCCCATTCCCATCGATCAATGAAACACCTTTGTCGTCATTGTATAGCCTGTTGAAGGTTCTTCCTCAATCGACCGCTCATGGTGACGGATATGGGTGGCGGTGGCTTTCCCATACCATCTTCGCGAGACGGCAAGGCCGGAATTGCATGCTCCGAAAAATCGTGTGATCCGAACTTGTTCCTGCGTTCGGTGTCTCTATAATTCCTCGGACACCTACGGTCGAAGAAAGCCGGGGCGAACTAAATGGAATTTCGGGAGGTCTTCATGCGTCATCGAACCGCCATCGCAATCGCAGCCACCATTGTCTCCGTTGGGATCGGATCACACGCCTTTGCCCGTGACCTGACCGTGGTTTCTTGGGGGGGGAACTACCAGGAAGCACAACGCAAGGCCTATTTCGAGCCGTTCATGAAAGCGACCGGCATCAAGCTGATCGAAGATTCATGGGACGGAGGCATCGGGACGTTACGGGCCAAGGTCCAAGGTGGTGACGTTGCCTGGGATGTTGTGCAAGCCGAGGCCGAGGAACTGCAACTCGGTTGCGACGAAGGCGTGATCCTCCAACTCGATTGGGAAAAGCTCGGTGGCAAGGACAACTTCTTGCCGACAGCGGTGCATGATTGTGGCGTCGGCGCCATTCTATGGTCGACGGTATTGGCTTACGACGGAAGCAAGTTCCCAAACGGCGGCCCGACCTCATGGGCGGATTTCTGGGACGTCGACAAGTTTCCGGGCAAGCGGGCGCTGCGCAAGGGACCGAAGTACAATCTCGAATTCGCGTTGATGGCTGACGGGGTCGCTCCGGCCGACGTTTACGCAACGTTGGCGACCGCTGATGGCGTCCAACGGGCGTTCGACAAACTCAGCGAACTCAAGGACCATCTCATCTGGTGGGAAGCGGGCGCGCAGCCGCCGCAGCTTCTGGCGTCCGGCGAAGTGGTCATGACCTCCGTCTACAATGGCCGCTTGGATACGCCACGCAAGGAAGGCAAGGACTTCCGCATCGTATGGCCCGGCAGCATCTATGCCATCGATTCCTGGGTCATCCTCAAGGGTAGCCCGAACGTGGGTAAGGCAATGGAGTTGATCGCCTTCATGAGTGCGCCGGAAAACCAGAAGAATCTGCCGCCGTACATATCCTACGGCGTGACGCACAAGGACGCCGTCAATGGGATCGCGCCCGATGTCCTGTCCAATTTGCCGAGCGCGCCGGACAACCTCAAAGACGCCATCGCCATCGATACTGGCTTCTGGACCGACAACATCGACGAGCTTAACAAGCGCTTCAACGCATGGGCGGCTCAATAGAGTTCATGGCAATGCGCGTACGCTAGCGTCCTTCCCGGCCGGATAATGTCAAACCGGCCGGGACATGGCTCGCGTTTTCTCTCACCCGGAATTCGCGCCTTGACGAACTTGCCACACCCATGAAGGCTCCCGACCGGCATCGGCTCAGGCACCAGACACGGCGCCAGGAGCGGGTTCGCGCTCTTCGGGCGTTGGTGCTGGTACTGCCCATGTTTGCCTTTCTGGCTTTGTCGTTTCTCGTCCCCATCGGACGCATGCTCTATCGCAGCATTGAAGATCCGGAACTGGCGAGCGCCTTGCCCCAGACCGCACAGCTCCTGAAGCAGTGGGACGGCGTCGATCTACCGCCGGACAACGTCTTCGCCGCTCTTTTACGGGAGATGCCGACGGCCTTCGAAAAGCGGACACTGGCCGCGGTCGCCCAGCGCCTCAATCACGATATTTCCGGGTATCGAAGCCTACTGCTTCGCACAGCGAGAAAACTGAACAAACGGGAACCATCGGCAACACCGCTTGATGCGGCGCAAGCTTTCTTCGACATCGATCCGCGCTGGCGACAACCACGATACTGGGCGGCGATGCGGCGCGCTGCCGGTCCCGTCACCGACTTCTATCTTCTCGCGGCTCTCGATCTTGACCGCGACGCCGCGGGCGACATCGTGCCCGTTCCCGAGCACGAGGCCGTGTTCGTCGATGTTCTGTTGCGGACGATCTGGATCGGCGGCGTCGTCATGGCCCTGTGCCTGGTGACGGGCTACCCGATCGCCTACTTGTTGGCCACGGCGTCGCCGCGCTTGGGTAACATTCTGATGATCCTGGTTTTACTGCCGTTCTGGACATCGCTTCTGGTGCGCACCAGTGCCTGGGTCGTTGTTCTGCAGAACGAGGGGATTCTCAACGGGCTTTTTTTGCGATTTGGACTAGTCGACGCACCGGTGCAAATGATTTTCAACCGGTTTGGCGTTTTCGTGGCCATGACCCATGTGTTGCTGCCATTCATGGTGTTGCCGTTGTACAGCGTCATGAAGGGAATCTCCCCCTCCTACATGCGGGCGGCGTCCTCACTGGGGGCCCCGCCATGGCTCGCGTTCTTGCGGGTCTATTTGCCGCAAAGCATGCCAGGGGTCGCGGCCGGTTGCCTGCTCGTCTTCATTTTGGCTGTCGGATACTACATCACACCCGCGCTCGTGGGTGGCGCCGGTGACCAGATGGTCAGCTATTTCATCGCGTTTTACACGAGCAGAACGGTCAACTGGGGACTTGCCTCGGCGCTGGCGGCGGTGTTGCTGCTGACCACTGTCGCGCTCTATTTCGTCTACGGCCGTTTGTCGCGGACCGGCGGCGGCGTTCGTCTGGGATAGGGGGCGACTACGGTGTCCGGCCATGCACCCCAGACGACATTCGCCAAGATCTCGCGTTTTTCGTTCCTCGTATACTGTGCGGCGGTGTTCTTGTTTCTCATGGCGCCGATCGTGGCGATCATTCCGCTGTCGTTAAACGGGGGTTCGTTTCTGACCTATCCCCTCGATGGCCTGTCGCTCCGTTGGTACGAGGAGTTGTTTACGACCGCACGCTGGGTGACCGCCATGCGTAACAGCCTGATCGTGGCATTGCCGGCGACGGCCATTGCCATGGTTATCGGCACGCTGGCGGCCATCGGTCTTACGGTGGCGAATTTTCGGGGCAAGGCCTTCGTCAGCGCGATTTTGATTTCGCCGATGGTCGTGCCGCTCATCATTACCGCGGTCGGCGTGTATTTGTTCTTCGCGCCGTTGGGCTTGGCCAATTCCTTCCTCGGATTGATTCTCGTCCACGCTGCCCTCGGCGCGCCGTTCGTCCTTGTCACCGTCTCGGCGACTCTCGCCGGATTCGACATGACCTTGGCGCGGGCGGCGTCCAGCTTGGGCGCGCCCTCCCACATCGTATTTCTGCGGGTCGTTCTGCCGTTGATTTTGCCCGGTTTGGTGTCGGGCGCGCTGTTCGCCTTCGCGACGTCGCTCGACGAAGTGGTCGTCGTCCTCTTCCTCGGCGGGCCGGCTCAGCGCACCTTACCGCGGGAGATCTTCGACGGCATTCGCGAGCACATCACACCGGCAATCACGGCGGTGGCGACGCTGTTGATCCTGGTCGCCACCGCGTTGATGGTGACGATCGAGGCGCTGCGCCGTCGCGGCGAGAAACTGAGCAGTCGCGCCAAATGATCCGATTTCGACGTTAAATATGTCTACAACAGACCGAGATGACGAAAGCTGGTGTGCCCTCCGCGTGTCACGATGACATGGTCGTGGAGAACGACGCCGACCGCTGTGAGGGCGGTTTTGATGAGCTTCGTCATCTCGATATCGCCCTGCGAGGGTTTGGCCTGATTGCTCGGATGGTTGTGAACCATGATGATGGCGCTGGCATCGAGGATGAGGGCGCGCTTCACCACTTCGCGAGGATAGACCGGCGTGTGATCGATGGTGCCCTCGGCCTGCATTTCGTCGGACAGCAGAACGTTGCGACGGTCGAGGAAAAGGATACGAAGCTGCTCGACGTTGCGGTGGGCCATCGACGCTCTGAGATAGACGATGAGCTTTTCCCAATTGCTGATCACCGGTTTTTCGGCGATCTCCTGCCGTGCGAGATGACCGGCGACTCCGCGCACCGCCCGAAACGCGTTGACGATATCCTCGTCGATCGGCCCCAGGTCCGAGAGTTGGTGGATCTCGGCGTTGAAAACGCCGGCGAGACTCTGAAAACGGTCAAGAAGCTTCCTTGCCAGGGCGCGACAATCCTTGATGCGCCCGGTCGTGTAGAGAACCATTTCGACAAATTCGTCGTCAGGCATGGTTTGCCCGGTGCCGGCGAGTGACAAAAACCGATACCAGAGATCATTGCGACGGGTTCTCCTCTCTCCCAGTGTAAAGGGAGATTTTCCAACGATACCGCGATGATCGAGTCCGAACGCCATTTGGGCGACATCCGATAGGCCTGTCCAAGCCGGATCGTTGCCGAGGACGCGGTAACCGGCTTGCTGAATTGATTCGCGGGTTACCTGTACGAGTGTGTTTTCGTCGTCGATGTCCTCGGCAGCATCGTATGAAAGCGAAATCTCGATTTGAGGAGGCGTTTCCGAGAAGGAAACCTTTCCGGCATCTGGTTGATAGTCGTTTGTTTTTGGGTGCGCACTCATGCCAAATCCTCTCTGAGACTACGATTCCGTCTGAAGGTCGTGCTTGTCCGCCACGACTCATCCAGGAGCTAATTCACAGAGATGCCTCAATCCTTTGATCTATTACATTACCCATCTATAGGGGTGTACAATGTAAGTTAAACACGCTAAAATATGGCATTTTTGTGTAGCCGCAACCTAGAGGTCTATGGTTGCTGGTCGTTTGCGGCGAATGCGCGAAATACTTTGCTTGAAAGCCAGCCAGTGATGTCTTTCAGGCGCGGGATCGTCGGGATGAACCGCCGGCCTTGGAGCCCGCAAGAATCCGAAGGCCGTTCGGCCCGGGGCCAAAGGGGCCAGTTCTTCACATAGAGAATTCGGCGCACAGGCGTTTTCACAACAATCAGGAGGAAGGCGATTGACGTCAGGCACCAAATGGCGGCGAATTCGTTCAGGTTGTCCGTGAGCAATCTCGCCGGAAGCGGTCCGGCCAATATGTGATAGAGGGCTACCCTCCACGATCCATACAGAATTGGCAAAGCAAACATCGTCAGGGTGTAGGTAAAGAAGCCGGAATCCAGCACCGGTATATTGAACGTGATGTCACCGATGGCATTATAAGGAATATCCCAGCCGATATGCCATTCGCCGGTTATGGAGCACAATTGCGGGGCGCAGAGTATTCTTCCGTCTCCGCACCTTCCGGCCCAATCAAATGGATACAATTGAATCAGCATGAACAAGGCGGAAACGCCGCATAGCGCATACACGGGTCCCTGTATTTTGCGTCTTACATCGTCACGGATGAAATGCATGAATAAGGCATTGCCGAAGAACGGCTGAAATGCGATGTGGATGTATCCGAGATAGGTGGCGATTTGGTTGGCCGGATTGCCGCAATCATCGATCACCATATAGGTGAAGGCTTGTAGCGCCTCCATGAGCGAAAAGTACCCCAAAGCCGCCCAAAGAGGGGTCGGCTCTTTTCGCACCGCCGCGTAAACCGTTGATCCGAAACCTATCGACGCCATGATGGCGGACGCTTCACCGCTCCAGCACATATATCAGGTTCTCCGCAATACGATCCGACCCAAAGGGAAGCTTCCCTTCAGAAGCAAGGCTGATTGTCATATAATAGGTATAAAGTCCGTTGCAAAGGCAAAAAAACACGCCATCGATTTACTTGCGCCTGCAATCGGCGGCGCAAATCAGATGGCGTCCAGCGCTCGGCAGTCTTCGACGGTAAAGCCTGTCAGAATTTCATCCCCCTCCAACGCCATGGGTTGCCCCCTGTTGTGGGGCACCTTTGCGATGAAATCGTCAATGCCGAGGAGTTCAAGGCGCAGGCGAGTGTGATCGCCCATGTAGATCACTTCGCGCACGCGCGCCGTGAACCGGTTGAAACAGCCATCGGCATCGTCCGCCAATCGCACCTTTTCGGGGCGGAGGCTGACGGTTGTGGTGCTTCCCACACCGCCGACCCGAACCGCCAGGGCGCGAACCGTCCACCCCCCCGCCATTTCCACGACGCAGGTGCCGTTTTCCGTGGCCACCACCTTTCCGGGAAGGCGATTGTTTTCACCGATGAAGTGGGCGACGAAGGAATTGGTCGGCGCTTCGTAGACTTGGTCCGGCGCATCGATCTGCTGAATGATGCCGGCGTCCATGACCGCGACACGGTCCGACATGGTCAGCGCTTCGCTTTGGTCGTGGGTGACGTACACCACTGTCACGCCCAGGCTTTCATGGATGTGTTTGATCTCCAGTTGCATCTGCTCGCGGAGTTGTTTGTCGAGGGCGCCGAGAGGTTCGTCCATGAGAACCAGTTTGGGCTCGAAGACGAGCGCGCGCGCGAGGGCGACCCGCTGTTGCTGCCCGCCGGATAACTGCGAAGGGTGTCTGTTGCCGAGCGTGTCCAGTCTGACCATGGCAAGGGCGCGCTTAACCTTGTCGCGAATGGCGTCGCGAGGCGTCTTACGCACTTCCAGGGGAAACGCCAGGTTCTCGGCGACCGTCATATGCGGAAATAGGGCATAGCTTTGAAATACGACGCCGATGTTTCGCTTATGCGGCGGCAAGCCGCTCATCGGGTGTCCGTCGATCCTGATGTCGCCGTAGGTCGGTGTCTCGAAACCGGCGAGCATCATGAGGATGGTCGTCTTGCCCGATCCGGAAGGTCCGAGGAGAGTAAGGAACTCGCCGCGACGGATGTCCAGATTCAGGTCCTTGACGACCAGAACATCGCCGTCATAGCTCTTGCGAATCCCCCGCAATTCGACCAGTGCATCATCGCTGCGGTTTGTCATGGGGCAGATATTCCCCCGTGTCCTCCCATCAGATCCGAACAGCCTGCCTCAAAGCGTGACAATTTCCCCATTGCGGGTGCATTCGGGAACCGCCAGATCCAGGAACGCATCCGTCACGGCTTCCGGCGGTTTCAAGGCATCCGGATTTTCGCCCGGATAGGCTTCGGCGCGCATCCGTGTGCGCGTGGCGCCGGGGTTGATCACATTGGCGCACGCGTTGGTTTTGGCGAGTTCGGCGGCGTAAGTCCGGACCATGGCTTCGAGCGCGCCCTTGCTGATGGCGTAGGCGCCCCAATAGGCCCGGCCGCCGCTGACCCCTGAGCTGACGAATATGGCACGACCGGAATCCGAGCTTCGCAGCAACGGATCGACGCTGCGGATCAACCGCCAATTTGCGGTTAGATTGACGGCGATGACCTGATCCCAGACTTGCGGTGACGTGTGCGCCAGCGGGCCCATTATGCCTAGAATGCCGGCATTTGCCACCAACACGTCGAGGCGTCCCCAACGCTCGAATATGGCGGCGCCGATGCGATCGATGACGTCAAAATCCGTGAGATCGGCCGGCACCAAACTCGCGGTCACGCCGAATTCGCGGATTTCGTCGTCAACCTCTTCCAGTGCCGCTTGGTTGCGCGCCACGAGAATGACGTCCGCGCCCTCGCGAGCGAAGCGAATCGCCACGGCGCGGCCGATGCCGCGCGACGCCCCGGTGATCAGGGCGACACGACCGGACAGGCGCCCCTCTAAGCGGGTCACGATCTCTCCTCGAGCAAGGAGAGTTGTTCGTTCATGGGGTACTCTTCAAAGTCGGACAAATGGATGGGATATTGACCCGTAAAACAGGCGTCGCAGTAACGCGAGCGCTCCAGGTCCCGTCGCGGTTCGCCGACCGCTCTGTACAGCCCATCCAGCGAGATATACGCCAAGGTGTCGATCCCGATGTAGCGGCCCATCTCTTCAACGGTACGGTTCGCCGCCAACAATTCTTCTCTTTCGGGCGTGTCGATACCATAGAAGCACGAATGGGTTGTCGGCGGACTTGAGATCCGCATGTGGACTTCCTTGGCGCCGGCGTTGCGTACCATCTCGACGATCTTTACCGAGGTGGTTCCGCGAACGATCGAATCGTCGACGAGGACCACTCGTTTTCCCTTCAAGCGTGATGCGTTGGCGTTGTGCTTCAGTTTAACGCCCAAGTGGCGGATGCGATCCTTGGGCTCGATGAACGTGCGACCGATATAGTGGTTGCGAATGATACCAAGCTCGAACGGTATGCCCGATTGCTTGGCGTAGCCGATTGCCGCCGGAACCCCTGAATCCGGAACCGGAACCACCAGGTCCGCCTCCACATGGCTTTCTCGGGCCAGTTCCTCGCCAATTCGTGTCCGCACTTCATAGACATTGCGGCCTTCGAGCGTGCTGTCCGGTCGTGCGAAGTAAATGTACTCGAAGATGCAGAACCGGCGCGGGACCTTCGCGAAGGGGCGTACGCTGTGAATACCGTCGTCGTCGATGACTACGATTTCGCCCGGCTCCACATCGCGGACAAATTCCGCACCGATGATGTCGAGCGCGCAGGATTCCGATGCAAGGATCGATGCGTCGCCAAATCGTCCCAGCACCAGGGGCCGCACGCCATAGGGATCGCGCATGCCGATGAGCTTGCGTCGTGTGATGGCGACCAGCGAGTACGCCCCTTCCAGTTGTCGCATGGCGTCGATGATCCGATCCACGACCGTCGAATAATGGCTGGTGGCGATGAGATGCACGATGGTTTCGCTGTCCATCGTCGATTGGAAGATCGCCCCGCGGCTGACCAGCGCTTTCCTCACGCGCATGGCGTTGGTGAGGTTGCCGTTGTGGGCGACGGCCAGTCCGCCGAACTCCAAGTCCGCGAACAGCGGCTGAACGTTTCGCAACACGGTATCCCCGGTTGTCGAATAGCGAACATGGCCGAGCGCCGCGGTGCCCGGTAGCCGCCGAATGACCGCCTTCGAACCGAAATTGTCACCGACGAGGCCAAGGGCCCTGTGGCTATGAAAATGGTCGCCGTCGTAGCTGACGATGCCGACGGCCTCTTGGCCGCGATGCTGCAGCGCGTGAAGTCCGAGCGCCGCCGTCGCCGCCGCATCGGGGTGATTGCAGACGCCGAAAACGCCACACTCTTCGTGAAAATGATCGTCAGGTAAGTGATCGTCGTCTATCGCATCGGGTGGCGAGACGCCTCGTCCGTCATCGCCAAGCGGAAAACCCCTTGTCCGCATCTCTATTTTTGTCCCGGGCTGGTTTCGAACAGCCGATCCATTTGTTTTCGTTCCGTATTGCTGTATCCGTCATTGGTCGTCATACCGGATGGCGCGGCCTTCGGATCAGGACTCATCATTTCGCGCAAGATTCGTTCCGTTTCAAGAGCTTTCCTGGTTCCATCAGCGATTCTTTCCGCCGCCATTTTGCCCGAATTCGTGCTTTCCGATGGTGCCAGCGACCGCAACATGTTGGCGCCGGCCCGCAACAACGGTGCTGAACGAGCATCGCGCAGCCACGCCGGCTGCTCGTCGTGCGGCATCAGCCATTCCGCCCCCAAATAGGCGAGCGACACCAATACCAAGCCTCGCAACGCGCCGAACGCAAATCCTAGGGATCGATCGAGCGCGTTAAGCTGGCTGTCTTTCACCCTTGACGACACCGCGCCTGACAGCATCGACAGCGCAATCAGCGTTACGATGAAGATAACGACGCCGGAGCCGATATCGGCTACGACCTTGTTGTCGAGAAACTCACCGATGACGGGGAGAGGCGTGTCGCCGACGATCCGTTGCGCGAAGGGGCGGACGTAGGAAAGGCCATAAATGGTGGCGAGAATCGCCCCAATCCACCCGGCAACGGCCAAGACTTCGTGGACGAAACCCCGAACAAAGGCCAATAGCCCCGATATCAGCACTATGAGAACGACCGCCACATCGGCGATCGTAATTCCTGCTTCAGCCATGCCGCGCCATCGCCCCATGCTTGCTAGAGGTTTCTGTTTGAAGGGTAGCGAGCAACTCGGCCACGTGTCCAATTTCGGTGAGCGCCATTGACATGTCGGTGTGCACCACCCGGTTGTTCCGCTTCTTGGGAAGGTAGGCGTGCGAAAAACCCAGCTTCGCGGCCTCGCGTATTCTTGCCTCTTGTCGCGTCACGCCACGCACTTCCCCCGCAAGACCGATTTCGCCGAATACGACGGTCTCCGACGGAAGGGGCCTGTTCATTTCAGACGACGCCAACGCCGCCGCTACG
>JAHCKI010000389.1 GCA_026125865.1 Rhodospirillales bacterium | reverse complement strand
CGGCTATCATCGGACGTGAATCCGGGAATCAATGAGTGAGTGTCGGCTAAAATGACCTCCGTGATCCTCATCACCGGTGCCAGTCGTGGCATCGGCCGGGCGACGGCACGGCTGGCGGGTGCGCGCGGCTGGGCAGTCGGGGTCAATTTCGTCGGCAATGCCGATGCCGCGGCGAGAACCGTCTCCGAGGTGGAGGCGGCTGGCGGCCGCGCCGTCGCTGTTCGCGGCGATGTCTCCCTTGAAACCGATGTCGTCGCCATGTTCGATGCTACCCAGGAGGCGTTCGGCGCCCTCGACGGCCTGGTCAACAACGCCGGCGTCGTCGCGCCGTCGCTTCCGCTCGCTGAGATCGGTAGCGAGCGCCTGAAGCGGATTTTCGACGTCAACGTCTACGGCGCCTATCTCTGCGCCCGTGAAGCGGCCCGCCGTCTGTCGAAGGGCCGGGGCGGGAATGGCGGCGCCATCGTCAACGTGTCGTCCGCCGCCGCGCGGCTGGGCTCCCCGTTCGAATACGTGGATTACGCCGGTTCCAAAGGCGCCATCGACACCATGACCATCGGCCTGGCCAAGGAATTGGGGCCGGAAGGGGTGCGGGTCAACGCGGTCCGGCCCGGCCTGATCGACACCGAAATTCATGCCAGCGGTGGACAGCCCGACCGTGCAGCGAGGCTCGGCATGGGAACGGCGCTGGGGCGGGCAGGCACCGCCGAGGAAGTCGCCGAGGCCATCATCTGGCTGCTCAGTGACGCCGCGTCCTACGTTACCGGCGCCCTCCTCGACGTCTCGGCGGGACGTTGACCGGCACGGAAGCAGAAGTACGGGGGTCAGGTCTTGCAATCCGGCAGAACCGCACATGCACAGAAAAAGAGGTCGTTCTCAATTTCTTGATCGTATGGGTGGGCAGGCCGGTCAAGGAACAATGGAACCTTTCTTCTCTTGCAGGTGTTTGTTGTTTCGCCTGCTTTCCGGTGAGTCTTGAGCGGAGAAAAGCTTCGCGTTGTCGCAATTCCCGGTACAGTACAGGGTGTGTGCCCCCGCTACGAAGTATCCGAAAAACCACGGCCACAGTTCCGTATGCTGTCCCCATAATTTCGCGAAAAACCACGGCCACAGTTCCGTATGCTGTCCCCATAATTTCGATCCATATGCTGTCACTTGAACCCCAATACGTCAGCGCGCAGTTCCGCAAACTCTTGTTCCTGCACCCGGCGTTTGCGTCGCCAGTCGCGCAAGGCCTCGCGGACGATCTCGCTGCTCGAGGCGTATTCACCGGAATCGACCGCCCCCTTGACGGCGTGGGCCATTTCCGAGGTCAGGGTATTCGGGTGACACTCTATGGAATTATCGGAAGAACTCCGGAAACAGCATCCGGTGCGAATTCCAGCTCCGTAGCCTGGATTAGCGCAGCGTAATCCGGGAATCGCCGGTGCCGAGCCAAGTTGTTTCCCCGGGAAACTACGGATGACTGGTTGATATGTACGGTTAAACACCGTACATTGCGCATGTGGAGGTCACTATGCCAGTTAACCAGACACGCTCGGAACGCATCGAGGCGCGAGTCACACCGGATGTGCTCGTTACCGTCAAACGCGCCGCCGAATTACAGGGACGCTCGTTGAGCGACTTCGTTGTCGCCGCCGCCGAGCAGGCCGCGCGCAAGACCATTGAAGAAGTGCAGATCGTCCGGCTGTCGGCGGAAGACCAGATACGCTTTATGGACGCCCTGCTTGAGCCCTCCGAGCCGTCGCCGGCCATGGCCCGCGCCCGTGACCATCACCGCCGCCTGGTCGGGGAGTCGTGACGCCGCCACCCTTTCGCATCGCCAGACTCGCCAAGCACGACCGCTCCGGCTTCCGGTGCGGCAGCGAAGC
This sequence comes from Rhodospirillales bacterium, assembly GCA_026125865.1. GTDB lineage: Bacteria > Pseudomonadota > Alphaproteobacteria > Rhodospirillales > Defluviicoccaceae > JADJXQ01. The sequence continues at coordinate 433 of JAHCKI010000389.1, read as the reverse complement.
ACTGGACCGGTACTTTCGCACGCAAGCGTCTCAGGACATCCGCAAGCGCGTCACAAGTTGCCACGTGGCCTTGGATGCGGCCACACACCAGGTGGCGGGGTTCTATACCCTGTCGGCGGCGGATATTCCCCTCACCGAACTCCCATCCGAGCTGGCCGGGAAAGTCCCACGCTACCCGACCCTGCCCGTAGCGCGGGTCGGTCGATTGGCCGTCGATGAACGTTACCGGGGAAGAAAGATCGGTTCCGTCCTCCTGTTCGACGCCGTTCAGAGGGCGGCGGGGAGCGAGGTCGCCGTCTTTGCTGTTGTGGTCGATGCCAAGGATGCCACTGCCGAAGCGTTCTACCGGCACCATGGGTTCACCGCCTACGGTTCCGCGCCCGGTCTGCTGATCGCGCCGATCAAACAGCTTCTGGGAAGCTGAGAAAGAAGC
>JAHCKI010000388.1 GCA_026125865.1 Rhodospirillales bacterium | reverse complement strand
TGGGGCCTGTCGGTTGGGGCGCACCACACCGCCGATGTACCACAGCGATCACCCGCCCGCGTCGGGTGCCGAATTCAACACCCATGAAACTTCCGGGGGAAAGTAACACTTCCCCCGCTTTTTTTTTGCCTCCTTGCAGACCCTTTCGTGAATTTTGGATGCGCTCGCTGCCGCCTTTCAGCCAGACCGCGAACTCGGGCCTGACGCTGGCGCGTGCTTGTGCCATGATCCCGCCCCTGTGCTATGCGCTTTCGAAGCAAAGCGTGAATTCGATTCCAGCCCATTGAAACGACAAGGAAGGCATTTGCATGGCCAACATCGTGACCTTGACTTTGAATTCCAGTGTCGATGTTCAGTGGGAAGTCGACGAAGCCGTGCCGGTCAAGAAGCTGCGCTCCTCCGCGCCCCTGCATTTTCCCGGCGGCGGCGGCATCAATGTATCGCGCGTGATCAGGATTCTCGGCGGCCATAGCATCGCCATTCACACAGCCGGCTGGTACACGGGCCAGTTTCTCCGCGAACTGGTCGAAGCGCACGGACTCCTGACACGAACGATTTCGATCTCGCAACCGACGCGCAGCAGCGCCACGGTGTTTGACCGATCGACGGGCCAGGAATTGCGCGTCACGCCGCCCGGTCCCGAGCTTACGGAGGCCGAGTGGCAAACTTGCCTCGACGCCGCTTTCGAGTACGGGGCCGACTACATCGTTGCGACCGGTAGTCTGCCCTTGGGCGTACCCGGCGACTTCTATGGACGCGTCGCCGGGATCGCCAAGGAAAAGAACACCCGCCTGATTCTCGACACCTCGGGGCCTGCGCTGATCGAGGCGTTGACCGTGGGCGTGTACCTGGTGAAGCCGAACCTGGGCGAGCTGGAAAAACTCACCGGCCGCAAGGCCACGACACCCGAGGATCAGGAAAGCCTCTGCCGAGAGATCGTGAGCGCTGGCAAGGCGGAAGTCGTGGCCCTGACCCTGGGAGCGGACGGCGCACTGCTGGCCACGCGCGACGTCACGGTTCGGCTGAAATCCCCCGACGCAAAGGTCAAAAGCGCCGTCGGCGCCGGCGACAGCTTCGTCGGTGGTTTGACATGGGGCCTGGCGAGCGGCCGATCATTGGAAGATGCATTTCGGTTGGGAGTTGCCGCCGGAACCGCGACGGTGCTGACCGCCGGCACGGAGCTGTGTCGCCGCGAGGACGTGGAACGTCTGTACGCCGAGATTAGCGTCTATTCCGGTTGATCCGGCTGGTTTCCCCTGGAAGGACGATGCGTTGGCTACGAACCCTGTTGCGATCGGTGCGGCGGTGGGTCGTTCGCGGGCTCTTGTTTCTCATTGTCGCGCCGACGGTGATTATTGGTGTCTATCGCTTCGTCGATCCGCCATTGACGCCGCTGATGGTCATCCGTGTCATTGAAGGCGAGAGCGTGAAAAAGTATTGGCGGACCCTGGGGCAGATTTCGCCCCATCTGGTCAAGTCCGTCATCGCTGCCGAGGACAATCGTTTCTGTGAGCACTTCGGATTCGATGTGGACGCCCTCCGTCAAGAGGTCCAGGCGTTACTGGACGGAGATCGCCCGCGTGGCGCCAGCACCATCACCATGCAGACCGCCAAAAACATCCTGCTGTGGCCGGGTCGTGATCCGTTGCGCAAGGTTTTCGAGGCCTGGCTGACGCCGCAAATCGAGTTGTTCTGGAGCAAGCGCCGGATTCTCGAAGTATATCTCAACATCGCGGAGACCGGCCCCGGCCTGTACGGCGTCGAGGCGGCGGCGCACGCCTACTTCGGGCGCGGCGCAGGCGACCTCACCCCGGAGCAGGCGGCCCGCATCGCGGCGATCTTGCCCAATCCGCGGGAGTGGTCACCGGACTCTCCGAGCGCCTACATCCGCCATCGCGTCGGTGTTATTCGCCACCGCATCGGCCAACTGGGCCGGCGCTTCGACTGCGTCCAGGAATAGGGCGAACGATCAAGAACAGGGTACGGATTAAGCCGGGGGTTTGCGGAGCAGGGCGTTGACCACCATCGCCGGCATGTAGCCGCGCGACAGATAGGCCCGGCGCTCCTTGAGGCCGTTGAGGAGTTTTTGGTTGTCATCGGGCGCCAGCAGCACCTGAAAAACTTCCGCCTCCAACTGTCTCGCCGGCAACCCGAAATCGGGCCGGTTTTTTCGAAAAACGCGATAGGCGACGTCGCTCGATCCGCCGCTCCAGAACGCGTCCACCAGCTCAAAATCGCGGAACAGTTCCAGCACACCCGACAACGACATTCGCCAATAGTCATCGGGGAATCCGCGGAAGGCTTGA
>JAHCKI010000387.1 GCA_026125865.1 Rhodospirillales bacterium | reverse complement strand
TTCTTTGAGGGTCGGGCGCCGCTGGTCTGAAATGTGATTTAACTTTTGTTTGCGAACTGATCATACGCTTCCAGTGCGTAGGCTCCGTACACGGTTCCCGGACCGCCATTCATCATGACCGCCACAGCGATTGTGTCCATCATCTCCTGACGCGTTGCTCCATTCTTGACGGCGCCCCGAACGTGAAAACCGATGCAGCCATCGCAGCGCATCGAGATGGAGATGGCGACGGCTATCAGTTCCTTCATCTTGGCATCGAGTGCGCTTGGTGCTTTCGCTTGGTCGGCGAGTTGAACGAATCCTTTCCAGGGGCCCGGAATGCCTTTGTTTAGGTCCATCATCACGCCGGACAGATGTTTAACGATTTCTGGATAACTCTTCTCGCTCATGTTTTTTCTCCTCAAGGCCGAAGTGGCTGCAATTTATAAGGTCTTACGTTGCGAACAATTGCGTCGGACGCGTTGCCTTGTTCGCGGTGATAGTCAGAAACACCAAAAAAACAAGGGGGCCGAAGCCCCCTTGCGACAGGCATTGTTGCCGGAACGATCAATTAGGCTGTGGACGCGACTCCGCCCCTGCCCAAAGCGGCGTGCGCAGCCGCCAAACGGGCGATCGGCACCCGGTATGGCGAGCAGGACACATAGTTCAAGCCGACACCATGGCAGAAGTGGACCGATGCCGGATCGCCACCATGTTCGCCGCAGATACCGAGTTTGAGTTCGGGACGGGTCTTGCGGCCCCTTTCGGCGGCCACCTTTACCAGTTCACCAACACCGTCCTGGTCAATGGACACGAACGGATCGACCGGCAGCACGCCCAGGTCTTGATACTGGACCAGGAAATTGCCGGCATCGTCGCGAGATAGACCGAAAGTCGTCTGGGTCAGGTCGTTCGTTCCAAAACTGAAGAACTCGGCGCCTTCGGCGATCTTATCGGCAACCAGTGCCGCGCGCGGCAGTTCAATCATGGTTCCGACCATGTACTCGAGCTTGGCGCCGGTCCTGTCCTTGACTTCCGCGGCGACCCGATCGACCACGGCCTTGAGGCGATCGAACTCCGCCTTGGTTGCGATCAGCGGCAGCATCACTTCCGGATAGATTGTCTCACCTGCCATGAGAACCTCAGCCGCCGCCTCGAAGATGGCACGTGCCTGCATCTCGTAAATTTCCGGGTAGGTGATGCCGAGACGGCAACCGCGATGACCGAGCATCGGGTTCGACTCATGCAGTTGCGCCGCACGCGCCTTCACGGTCGCCACGTCGGTGCCTGCTGCTTTCGCCACTTCTTCCATGTCGGCGTCGGTGTGCGGTAGGAATTCGTGCAGAGGCGGATCGAGAAGACGGATGGTCAAAGGCAGACCGGCCATGATCTTGAACAGCTCGACGAAGTCCTGACGCTGATAGGGAAGCAGCTTGTCGAGCGCCTTGCGCCGAGTTTCCTCGGTCTCAGCTACAATCATTTCGCGCACGTGGATGATGCGCTGCGGATCGAAGAACATGTGTTCTGTACGGCAGAGTCCGATGCCTTCGCAGCCGAAGTTGCGGGCTGTGGAGGCGTCCAATGGCGTCTCGGCATTGGCGCGCACCTTGAGGGTACGGATCTCGTCGGCCCATCCCATGAGTGTTCCGAAGGTGCCGGTGAGTTCCGGTTGGATTTTCGGGACTTCGCCCTTCAGTACCTCGCCCGTGGAACCATTCAATGTGATCCACTCGCCTTCCTTGATGACGACACCGCCAGCGGTAAGTGTCTTGGCGGCATAGTCGACACGAAGTTCACCGGCGCCGGCGACGCAGGGCGTACCCATGCCGCGAGCGACCACCGCTGCGTGACTTGTCATGCCGCCGCGCGTGGTGAGAATACCCTCCGCGGCGTGCATGCCGTGGATGTCTTCCGGCGACGTTTCAATGCGCGTCAAGATGACCTTTTTGCCGTCCTTAACCCATGCTTCGGCGTCATCGGCGGTGAATACGACCATACCGGAAGCAGCGCCCGGTGAAGCGGGTAGGCCTTTGCCCAGCACTTCCTTGGCCGCTTTCGGGTCAATCATCGGGTGCAGGAGTTGGTCGAGTTGCTCCGGCTCCACGCGGCCTATCGCTTCCTTCTTGTCGATCAAGCCTTCTTCGCACATTTCAACCGCCATGCGCAGCGCCGCCTGGGCGGTTCGCTTACCGGTACGGGTCTGGAGCATCCAGAGTTTGTTCTTCTGGATGGTGAACTCCATGTCCTGCATGTCGGTGTAATGTTTCTGCAGCTTGTCCTTGATGTCGACCAATTCCGAGTACAGCGGCGGCAAAACTTCTTCCATGGCCGGCAGGGTCGATTCCATGG
>JAHCKI010000386.1 GCA_026125865.1 Rhodospirillales bacterium | reverse complement strand
CGTCATTATCGGCGCGGTGCTGTGGGCGCCCGACGGCATCATCGGCCGCTTGCGCCGTTGGCTGTCATGACACTGCTCGTCGTTCGTGACTTGCGCAAGGCATTCGGCGGCGTCGAAGCGGTCGCGGGTGTCGGTTTTTCGGTCGGGGAGGGGGAAGTGGTGGCGGTGATCGGCCCCAACGGCGCCGGTAAGACCACCTGCTTCAACTTGTTGGGCGGCCAGCTCAAACCCGACAGCGGCAGCATCCGTTTCCAAGGGCGGGAGATCGCGGGGAAGCCGCCCTACGCCATGTTCAGGCTCGGCCTGGGGCGGACGTTTCAGGTCGCCGCCACGTTCTTCACCATGACGGTGCGGGAGAACGTTCAACTCGCCGTGCTTTCCCACCGCTCCCATCTGCGGCGGCCATGGGTGCCCGTCGCGACCCTGGCGGTGGCCGAGTCCGACGCTCTTCTGGAACGGGTCGGCCTGGGCGCGTTGGCGGACCATGCTGTGGGGACCATCTCCTACGGCGATCTCAAGCGCTTGGAACTGGCCATGGCCCTTGCCGGCCAACCCAGGCTCCTGTTGGCGGACGAACCCACGGCCGGCATCGCCGGTGGCGAGCGACACGCCCTCGCCGAACTTCTCGTCGAGATCGTGCGCGCCGGCGGCATCAGCGTGCTGTTCACGGAACACGACATGGAAATGGTGTTCGATCACGCCGACCGGGTCATTGTGCTGCATCGCGGCGCCATCCTCGCCGAAGGCGCACCGGATGTGATCCGCGCCGATGCGCGGGTTCGCGAAGTCTATCTGGGGTCGGCGCTGGAAGACGAAGCAGCTCCGCGAGAGGATCGGGGAGACGGTGCGCCATGTTGAGCGTCAGCGGTCTCGAAACCTTCTACGGGCCGGCGCAGGCGCTGTTCGACGTCGGTTTCGATGTTCCGCGTGGACGCGTCGTGGCCCTCCTCGGGCGCAACGGCGCCGGCAAATCGACCACGTTGAAGAGCATCATGGGCTTGGTTTCCCCCGCCCGCGGCCGCATCGTGTTCGCCGGCCAAGACGTCGTTGGACTGCGTCCCCATCAGCTCTACCGCCTCGGCCTCGGCTATGTGCCGGAGGAACGCCGCATTTTCACTGGGCTAACGGTCGAGGAAAACTTGACGGTGGGGCAACAACCGCCAAGACCGGAGTTGCCGCCGTGGACGGCGGAAAAGCTCTATGCCCTGTTCCCCAACCTGACGGACGTGCGGCGGCGGTTGGGCGGCCAGATCAGCGGCGGTGAGCAGCAGATGCTCACCATCGCCCGCACGCTGATGGGTAACCCCTTGGTACTGTTGCTGGACGAGCCGTCAACCGGCCTGGCGCCGCGCATCACCGCGCAATTGGCGCAAGCGATCCTGGACCTTCGTGAAAGCGGCCTCACCGTTCTGCTTTCCGAACAAAACCTCCGCTTCGCCGCCGCCATCGCCGACCACGCCGTCATCCTCGAAACCGGCCGCGTCCGCTGGTCCGGCGCCATGACCACCCTCGACTCCGCAACCAAAGAAGCGTTGCTTACCGTTTGATGTGGTGTCGGCTAAAAGCCTCCTCCAGCAGCCAGAACGGACAACTTAGATCATATACGGGCTTTTGTAGCTTTCCAGGATCTTGATGTAGTTGGCGCGCTCGAAAGCGGACGGGTCGGCGACGTTTTGCTGGCTCATGGAGCCCTTCATCTGCGTCACCGACTCGTAGTCGCGTCGTTCCATCCACTCGCTCATGCCGTTGACCAGGGTCTGTGCGTATCCGGCACCATTGCGGAGCAGGGCCGAAGTCGTCAAGACCGCGTCGGCGCCGGCCAGGATGTATTTGATAGCCTCCGTCGCCGTCTGCACGCCGCGCGTCGCCGCCAGGGACAGTTTCAAGCGACCATGCAGGATGGCGATCCACATCAGGGGCAGGCGGATTTCGTTGGCCGTGCTGAGTTCCAAGCTTGGCGTTACTTCCAGTTCATCCAGATCGTAATCCGGCTGATAGAAGCGGTTGAACAATACCAGTCCGTCGGCGCCGGCGTCTTCAAGGCGCTTGGCGACTTCGCCGATGGAACTGAAGAAGGGCACCATCTTGACCGCGACGGGGATGGAGACGGCCGATTTCACGTGGCGCACGATTTCAACATACTGCTCCTCGATTGCGCGCCCGGACAGGGCAATGTCGGCGGGAATGTAAAAGATGTTCAATTCCAGGGCGTCGGCACCGGCCAATTGGATTTCCTTGGCATAGTCGATCCAGCCGGAATCGGTGACACCGTTGAGGCTGCCGATAATGGGCAGGTTGCAGGATTCCTTGGCGCCGCGGATCAGGTTCAGGTACTGGTCCGG
>JAHCKI010000385.1 GCA_026125865.1 Rhodospirillales bacterium | reverse complement strand
GCGACGCCCGCGAAATGGCGAATGACGGCTTTCTTACCAATTCCGTAAGATGTCCCCGTTACTCCCGTTACTCCCACGCAACGGATTGGGAATTTCGGGGACAGAATTTCGGGGACAGCATACGGAAATGGTTCGGAAGCGGGGTTGACCGGCACCAAGCTTTTTACGTGGCGAGATTCCCTCGCGCAACGGACTGGCTTTTGCGTAATCCGCCGCATGCGTTTCGGCGTCTTCATACGTCGGAATACGCCTGTCGGCTATTCCGACCTACCCACTGGCACTGCCGCCAAGATCAGGCTGGCCCGACACGCGTCCCGCGATAAGCTCGGAATGAGGTAGTGGTTTTGAACATGGGGAAACCTTGTCGGCGCTTATCCGGGTACATTCCACCGCGACCGTCATTCAACGAAAAATATGCTTGCATAAGATGCCCGCCGTGCAATCAGATGTCGTGTTTGGGGCAATTCGGCGTTACAATCATGGGTGTTGGTGGCGACGCCCGATACCATGAAAACATGAGACCAAATCTGTATGACCGCAAGGGAGGCGTTGCCCATATGGGTGTTGTCGGGTGCGGCGGGGGCACGGTGAACCGGGTCGGTCAACGGTGCGCGCGCAACGGGGCAACGCCCACAGGGATCAACGGTTGGACGAGCGGATCATGAACTCGCGGAAGGTGCCGAATTCTCAGACGATCGTGGCGTTGTTGGTGGCGGTCCTCGCTTTTCTCATCTGGTCACCGGTCCTGCATGGCTGCAGCGGCACGTCCCACGACGACGCCGCCAACGAAGCCCAGGACCGCTATCCCCTTTCCGATCAAAGCGTCGGTGAACTCTCGCGGTTCGCCATCGCCCACAGCGCCATCGCCGGAGAACAGGCGGCAAACAGCCGGCAGCTCAAGCACTTTCGCGACGCCTTCCGGCGCATTCGCAGTGCCTATGTGTATCCGCTGAACGACCAGCAACTCATTGACGCGGCCATCGAGGGCATGCGCAAAACGGCCGCAGGATCCGAACCCGTCACATCCACGGTTCTGATCAACTCGGCGCTCGACGCCATGACGGCATCGCTGGATCCCCATTCCGTATACCTGGATCCCCAGGAACTCAAGGAAGCGGAGCTGGCGACCACCGGCGAGTTCGGCGGGCTGGGCATCCAGGTGACCCGCGACGACAAGTCGATCCGGGTCATCTCACCCATCGAGGATACCCCGGCGGAACGAGCGGGCTTGAAGTCCGGTGACCTCATCACCCATGTGGACGGATTGCCCGTGGCCGACATGACCTTGTCGCAAGCGGTGCGCAAGATGCGGGGCGAACCCGGCACCAGCGTCCGCCTCGGCGTGAAGCGCGACGGCAAAGGGGCGTTCGAGGTGTCGATCACGCGCGCCATCATCGCCGTGCGCCCGATCCGTTGGCGCGTCGAGGACGACATCGCTTACATCCGCGTCGCCAACTTCAACGAGAAGACAAGCGCGGCCCTTCAGGACGCCATGGAGAAAATCGACGAGCAATCGGGATCATCGATCCACGGTATCGTCCTCGATCTTCGCAATAATCCCGGCGGCCTGTTCAATCAGTCCCTGCGGGTCGCCGATGCTTTTCTGGATGACGGCGTCATCGTCGGATTGCGCGGTCGCGATAGCACCAATTCCCGCGAATTCCTCGCCCGCTCCGGCGATATCGCCGAGGGCCGCCCCATGGTCGTCCTGATCAATGGCGGGTCGGCGTCGGCCTCCGAAATCGTCGCAGCCGCCCTGCAGGATCACGGCCGGGCAACGGTGATGGGAACGCGCTCGTTCGGCAAGGGCAGCGTGCAAACGGTCATGCGTCTGCCGGTCGAAGGCGCCCTCAAGCTGACCACCTCCCTCTATTACGCACCTTCGGGGCAATTGATTCAAAGCCAAGGTGTCGAACCGGACATCGTGTTGGAGGGGGGGGAAACGACGCGGCAAACGGCACGCGAGGCCGATTTGCCGGGAGCATTGCCGGCAGCAAAGACCTTTCAGCCGCGCTCGAAAGCGAAGGTGAATGTGCGCACGTGCCCATCCCATGGGAGCGATGCCAAGGACCAGGAACTGTCGTGTGCCGCCGCCTTCCTGGAAGCCGGATCGCTGGACCGCTTTGTCCGCACCCTCGCCGCCGGCCCCACCGGGTAACACCGCCCGATCGCACGACCGGATCGCACGACCGGATCGCACGACCAGATCGCCCTGTCGCGGACGCACCTCACGATGACGAGGCTGAAGCGGTTGTAACGGCGGATTCATTCCACCGCTGATTGTGGTGCCTTCCCGCCTTACCGCGGGAGGCCGCTCACTTCGATGTTTTCCGTCAGCGACG
>JAHCKI010000384.1 GCA_026125865.1 Rhodospirillales bacterium | reverse complement strand
AGCACTTTAGGGTCAGGGACCAAACTCCTCCCACTCGGTCCACCTTGGCGGGGAAGGCGCGTGTCGACACGTACCTTCCCCCCCAGTTGTCTCGATGGGAACAGCGGAACCAACGCACGGGAGGAACAATGTTTGACTTTCTCAAGAAGCTCTTCGGATGGTCGACGCCGGCTCCGCCCGTCAAGCATCCGACCCCCGCGGCGTCGTCGCCGCCGACCCCTGTGGCGTCGTCGCCGCCGACCCCTGTGGCGTCCGCGCCACGGAGCGATATTCACGAACCGAAACCGGCGCCACCCCCTGCCGCGGCGCCGCAAACCGCACCCGCCGCTGCCAACGGAGCAACGCGCTATGTGATCGTCGGGGCCGGGCCCGCTGGTGTCATCGCCGCCGAAACCATACGCAAGCTCGATGGCGACGGCGATGTTCTGGTGATCCACGGCGACGACGGTCCGCCCTACTCACGCATGGCCATTCCCTATTTCTTGAGCGGGCATATCGACGAGGCGGGAACCCACCTTCGCAAGGCGAAGGGCTTCTACGACGACCGACGAATCCGTGTTCAACACGGCCGCGTCGAGGGCGTGGCTCCGAGCGATGGCCGACTGACACTGGCAGGCAACCAGGTTGTGCCTTTTGATCGCCTGCTCATCGCCACGGGATCCAGTCCGATCCGTCCCCCCATCGAGGGTTCGGACCTTCCCGGCGTGCACACGTGCTGGACGATGGCCGATGCCGCGAACATCGTACGGCTGGCCGAGGCCGGCTCCCACGTCGTGTTGCTCGGCGCCGGCTTCATCGGCAGCATTATCCTCGAGTCCCTTGTCGAGCGTCGCGTCAACCTGACCGTCGTCGAGTTGGGCGACCGCATGGTTCCGCGCATGATGAATGCGACGGCGGGCTCCATGCTCAAGCGTTGGTGCGAGAGCAAGGGCGTGAACGTCCGGACATCCACATCCATCACTCGCATCGAGCGGGCTCGTGATGCCGCCGACAACCGTGACACCCTCGCTGTCGAACTGAGCGACGGCCATAAGTTGCCGGCGCATCTGGTCATCATCGCCGCCGGCGTTTCCGCCAATATGGGATTCCTCAACGGCAGCGGCATCAAAACGGACGCGGGAATCCTTGCCGATTCTCACCTCCGCACCAACCATTCCAACATCTTCGCAGCCGGTGATGTCGCGCAAGGGCCGGACTTCTCGACGGGCGGCTATTCGGTGCATGCCGTACAGCCGACCGCGGCGGACCATGGCCGCATCGCCGCCATCAACATGACCGGGGGCTCGGCCAGCTTCAAAGGCAGCCTGATCATGAACGTGCTGGATACGGTTGGCCTGGTATCGTGCTCGTTCGGGAATTGGCAGGGCGTCGATGGCGGCGAGCAGGCGGAGCGGGTCGATGAGGCCGGCTTCCGCTACGCCAATCTCCAGTTCGCCGATGATCGCCTCATTGGCGCCATTACGCTGGGACGTACCGATTGGGTCGGCGTGTTGCGCGGGCTCATCCAGACCGAGGTACCGCTGGGCCCCTGGAAAGAAATGCTGATGGCGGACCCCCACCGCATCGCCGAGGCATTCATCGCGCGAGTCGGGGCATAACGAACGATGAGGGGTGGCGGCCCGCACTGCCGCAAGCATTCCCCGAACCAACGGCATTGGTCGTGGAATTGGCTCCCGGCCTTGGTGCATCGAAAACGCACGGGCCTCGCCGTCACCGCGTTTACGGCCGCTCTCCTTGCCTGCGTGACGGCCGGGCATGCCCGCCCGCTCGATGAGATCGTCGACAGCGGCGCCCTTGTCATCGCGGTCTATCGGGACTTTCCGCCGTTTTCCTACGGAAGCGACGGCGAACTGAAGGGCGTGGATGTGGACCTTGGGCGCGCCATCGCCGATCGGCTGGGTGTTCGTGCCGATTTCATGCCGATCACGGCCGATGAGAACGTGGACGATGACCTGCGCAATGCCGTCTGGAAGGGACACTACCTGACACGGGTCGTCGCCGACCTGATGCTTCATGTGCCCATGGACAGGCAACTGGAATTGCGAAACAAGCAGGTCGCCTTTTTTGCCCCCTATTTCACCCGGCGGTTCGTCCTCGCCTATGATCCGGAGACCGTCGAGGGTCGTCTCACCCCCGAAGCTTTCGGTGACGAGAAAGTGGGTGTCGAACTGGACTCCCTCGCCGATTTCTATCTGACGAGTGCGTATGGCGGTGTCCTGAGATCGAACGTGGTTCACTTCCCGACGGTAGAGACGGCGGTGCGGGCCTTGGCGGGGGGCGAGGTCGCAGCAGTCATGGCGCCGCAGAGCCAGATCGAGGCCGGACTGGGGCGCGACAACGGCCGCTTT
>JAHCKI010000383.1 GCA_026125865.1 Rhodospirillales bacterium | reverse complement strand
TTCGTCTACGGGGCGGTCGAGCGTATTTCGCCGGAGGCACCCATTCCCGTGCTGCGGGTCGAACGGGAAACAACCATGCTCGGCGGCGCCGGCAACGTCGTCCGCAATTTGGTCGCCCTTGGAGCCAAGGCGAGGCTCGTCTCGGTCGTCGGGCGCGATGACGCCGCCGATCAGGTGCGCGCCTTGTTCGCCGAGCACAGCGGGATCTCCCACGGTCTGGTCATCGATCCCGACCGGCGCACGTCCATCAAGACCCGCTACCTAGCCGCCAGCCAGCAAATCATGCGCGCCGACAGAGAGACGACGGCGACGATTTCGGACGCAGCCAAACGCAGCGTTTTGGAAGCCGTCGAAACGCTGCTTCCCGATTGCGCCACGGTCGTGCTGTCCGATTACGGCAAGGGCATCCTCACGGATGGTGTCGTTCGGGAAATACTCGCCCTCGCCAGACTCGCGGACAAGGCCGTCATCGTCGATCCCAAGGGCAAGGATTATCGCAAATACCGAAACGCGGATGTCATCACGCCCAATCGCCTCGAACTGGCGGAAGCAACCGACAGGGCCGTGGCAACCCGCGAAGAGGTGGCGGCAGCCGCCCGCTCCTTGATTGACGACCATGCATTCGGCGCCGTGGTCGCCACCCTTGGCCAAGAAGGCATGGCGATCGTCGAACGCGACAACGGTACCTTCGACTTGGCCGCGGAAAGACGCGAGGTCTTCGATGTGTCCGGTGCCGGCGACACCGTGGTCGCAACCATCGCCGCAGCCTTAGCGGCCGGCGCGACGTTGAAGATGGCGACCGAAATCGCCAACGTAAGCGCCGGCATCGTTGTCGGCAAAGTCGGTACGGCGGTCGCTTACGCTGCGGAGTTGGAGGACGCGCTTCGCCATCGGGATTTGTCTCTCGCCGAGGCCAAGGTGATGGGCTTGGCGCCGGCCATCGACCGCATTGAGGTTTGGCGCCGACAGGGTGCCAAGGTCGGGTTCACCAACGGCTGCTTCGACCTGCTCCATCCGGGACATGTGTCGCTGCTGTCCCAGGCCAAGGGCGCCTGTGATCGCCTGGTGGTGGGGCTCAATTCGGACGCCTCCGTGGCTCGCCTCAAGGGACCGGAGCGACCGATCCAGAAGGAGATGGCCCGCGCCGCCGTGCTGGCGTCCCTGGCCACCGTCGATCTCGTGGTGATTTTCGGTGAGGACACACCCCTGAAGCTGCTTGAAGCCCTGCGCCCGGACGTTCTGGTCAAGGGCGCCGATTACCGCATCGAAGAGGTGGTTGGTGCGGATCTTGTGCACGGATACGGCGGCAAGGTGGTCCTCGCCGCCCTCGAACCGGGTTTCAGCACCACGGCGACCATCGCCCGCATCGCCGAATAACCGAGATTTGACCAGCCTTGGCGATCGGTCATCGTCGGGTCGCAAAGGACCGACCGTAGTCAAAGAACAACGCGGTGGCCGCTCGTGGCCACCGCGTTGCCAGGTGATAAGCAGGCCGGGTGACTAAACCGTGCGACGCTTACGCCAAGCGATGCCGCCGAGGCCCGCGAGGGCCGTTGCGAATAGGGGCAAGGCCATTGGAACGGGAACGAGGCTGACTACGGGACCTGAGTCGAATCCCTTGGTGGCCGGCCCGTAGCCGTCCCGGAGCAGCACCCAAGACGGCTCTGAAACAAAATAGCCTTCATCGAAAAAAAAGCCCGTTAGCGGCAAACCGGAATCACTGGTCGCGGTTTCGACACTGAAATCGACCGGAAATTCTGGATCGTACACATCCAAATTCTTGCGCTCGAATCTCGAATTGCCGAGGACGTATTGAAAGTCATGGTAAACTGCATAAACACCGCTGGGTCCGCCATCGTATGCCGTAAACGTACCGGCAACGAGATCGACCTTGTACTGCGGAACATCTTTGATCGAAACCGTGTAGGAATGGGCGGTAACCTGAGTTTCGTCGATTGTTCCGCTCGTTACGGGCGTCGAAAAATGGCCTACAGCGTTGAAGATGCCGGTGGCGTAACTCCAACGATACGTCGCGGCGTCGGACTCGCCGATAAAGGTCGTCGTCCCGCCAACAACGGCGATTGCCAGCGCCAGTGCTTTTGTCGGTGATTTTTTGTTTTCATTTTCATTTTCATTGTCCTCTTTTCCCCAAGACTCCCGAGGAACGGAGCCGAAAACGCGCGCACGTACCCTTTTCGCGACACTCCATCCCTGCATTTATCATTGCAACGACACAACATTAGCCTCGCTTGTCCTCGGCATCCAGTTTTATTTGCGGAATTTTCGTCGAGGCTGTGACGTTTGCTGGGAGGAGGCTGACTCAAATGCGGTGGCGATCATTTTGTTCTTTTCTAATAC
>JAHCKI010000382.1 GCA_026125865.1 Rhodospirillales bacterium | reverse complement strand
ACGATCGCGAGCTTTACCCAGCCCGCCAACGGCAACGTCGTCAAGGACGACCAGGGCACGGCATCGACCGCCGACGACGCCCTCGTCTACACACCGAACAGCAGCTTCAGCAGTGGCACCGACACCTTCTTCTATACCGTCTCCGACGGCTCGCTGACCGACGATGCCACCGTTACCGTCACGGTCGGCACCGCGCCGCCCGCCAACACCGTCCCTGGCACCTCCGGCAACGACAGCCTCGACGGCACCAGCGGCGACGACTCCCTGTTCGGCCTCGCCGGCAACGACTCCATCTACGGTCTCGCCGGCAACGACACCTGCGTCGCCGGCCCCGGACTCGACTTCTTCTACGGCGGTCCAGGCGCCGACGTCTGTTTGTTCAGCCCCGGCGAAGGCCAGGACAAGTGGTGGGATTACCAGGACGGCACCGACAAGATCGCCCTGCCGGCCGGTATCGGCTACGGCGACCTGACCTTCCGCACCGATACCACCTGGAACTATCTCTGGGTGCAGAGCGGCGGCGTCGATGTCCTCGGCCTGAAGTACATCAGCCGGTCGCAGATCGACGCCAGCGATTTCGTTCTGCTCTAGCGGCTCGGCAGCGGGTTTCCAGCCCGCAACCCGGGCGACGCCAGGGACGTTTCCGGTCCCTGGCGTCCCCACCGGTGCTTCCAGCTTGGCCAGGAGATGTGGCTTGTCTTGGCATTTGTGCAAGCACTGGTGTTCTCACCGTGGCGAAAAGGTAGTGCTTATGAGACAGGTACCCGTTTTACTGGTCCGAGGCGGCGGCGGTAGAGCTGGGAGGAGAAAGCTCGGATCGTTGGCGAGAGCTTGGCGCCCGATGCGGTAGCCAGTGCGATCGCAGTGTCGCGAAGAGTGCCGAGCAATCAGCCGGTGCGGCGAGGTGTCTGTACCAAGGATCCGCGGGCATCAGGCGGCGCTGTTGGCGCCGGTGGCGACGCGGCGGTCCCACATCGAGTTGAACCAGGCGCCCGATGCCAACCATCCCGCATAAGCAGTCGCGGCGGATGTCGCTGATCGAGGCGCTGGTGAACATCGCCGTCGGCTACGCCGTCGCGGTGGCGATGCAGATCCTGGCGTTTCCGCTGTTCGGGTTCGACGCCTCGCTGGAAGAGAACTTGGCTTTGGGCGCGCTGTTCACGATCGCATCCGTCTGCCGCTCGTACCTGCTGCGGCGGATCTTCGAAGCGCTGCGGGTGCGCGACCGGTTGGGGGGCGCTTGGGGCTCCCCACCTTAGCTATGCCAGAGCTATGCCAGCGTCAGGCTGGCAGTTCGGCTTGCAGCGCTTCTTTGCAGCGCGCCGCCAAGTTGAGGTCGCCGACCGACTCCGCGTGGGCGAGCGCGCCGAGGAGAGCGTCACGCTCAGTCGGGCGGCCCGAGTACCAGCCGATGCACTGACCCGAGGCCAACTCCAGCTTCCACGCGCCGTCCCGAAGGAGGCGCAGGGTGTAAAGAGGGGTCTTGTTCTTTCTCTTCATCGTGTTCTTCATTTTCGTTACTTCCTTCGTTGATGACAACAGTAACGCTCTATCCACGATAGACAAGCAACAAAATAAGACACGCATAGCAAATAAGCGAGCAAGCAAAGTGCGCCTTTATGTACTCAGGCGCGATCAAGAAACCCGTACTGGACGTGATCCACGACGAAAATCTCGCCGTTGTCAGCACGAATGATGGCCCCATCCCAAGCGGCGTAGTTGGCGGCCATCTTGGCCATGAAGTCGGCGGCATCGCCGTGCTCCAGGAAGCTCAAGGCGCGCAGGCGGTCGACCAACTCGGTGGCTGTCGCAGCCTCGTAGACGCGGGCGTCGTCCAAGGCGCGGTAGCGGCATGGCGGATCTCACTCGCACCCGAAAGCCAACCCTGGCGCCCACGGCGGCGACAGGGCGGCGTCATCGAGTCCGCCGGATCGCTCGGCTCGGCGCATGGCGCTGATGGCGTCGACTTGCGCCGCGCGCAGGGGAGCCAGGTCATCGAAGCCGAAGTCGCGGTAGCCGTCGGCGATCGAAGCGAGGTATCCGTCCGACGCCGGGCCGTAGTCGCGCTGGCGCGGGCCGTTCATGACATAGGCCATCGGCTTGGCGCGCCTGCCGTTCGGTAACGCGACGGCGAGGCGTTCCTTAATGTAGAGGTGCGGGAAGCCTTCGTAGGCATCGAGCGCACGCTCGCACGAACGCGTGATCTCCCACAGGGCCGCCGGCGTGACCGCGCGCGGATCGGGCTCGATGTCGGCAACGCGCTTCATCACTAGCCGCCAGCCCTCAAGCCAGATGCCGCCAAGCGGCCTGGCCTTGGGACAGCGCCTGGCCATCTGCCTTTGGTTCATGTTCGAGCCGTAG
>JAHCKI010000381.1 GCA_026125865.1 Rhodospirillales bacterium | reverse complement strand
GAATTTCCAAAATTCAAGACCAAACTTCAAAAGTTGACCCCAATTCCCTACAAGATTTGCTCCCGTTTCCCTACAGTAACAATCCCCACTGGTAGCGAAACGTTCCAAACAGTGGCATGTCTTTTCCAGGGCAAACCTATGCGATCAGGTGATTCGACCTGATCGGATTTTACTTTAAATATCAATGGTCTAGAGCGCGACCATGGAATCGGATTGGTTCAATCTGATCCCACCGTACTCTAGCCGGCGGGCCAAAATGCCGATGTACCCGCCGTAGCTCCTCGGAGGATGATCATGGACAAGGAACCGACCAAAAAGGCATCGCAGGACCTCTATACATACCGCGCCGGACAGCGGATCGAGTTGGAGAAGCGGCCCGAGCAGTTGGTGATCCGGGCGCTTCCCGAAGACCTGAGCGACGACGTTCTCCCCGGTGTATCGTCGTCGGAACTCCAGAAGGTGTCTTCCGCATCGACCCGCATCACAGTGGACCGGTCGCGATTGGAATCCGTGATGGCCTCGGGGCGCAGGATCGCGCCAACGCACCATGCCTATGTCGACCAAGCGACCGGATCCGACTTCCTGATCAGCGATCGTGTCTTCGTCAGCTTCAAGATGGCGCCCGGCATTGATGCGTTGAACGCCTTTGCCGCCAAGTACGGGCTGATCCTTCGCGAGAAGTATTCCGATAAGGATTTTCTCTTCCAACTGACCAACCATACCGGCATGAACCC
Source organism: Rhodospirillales bacterium (assembly GCA_026125865.1). GTDB lineage: Bacteria > Pseudomonadota > Alphaproteobacteria > Rhodospirillales > Defluviicoccaceae > JADJXQ01. The sequence continues at coordinate 1,628 of JAHCKI010000381.1, read as the reverse complement.
CATCAAGCTGGTGGTCCTGCTGACCGAGGAGGACGACAACGTCGCGGCGGCCGAGAACGATGTAAACCAACAGGTCTCGACCTCCCAATTCACGCAACCAATGGACACGGACTATGTCCAGCACTGGCACCTGCACGATGCGCTGAACCACGCCGAATTCGACACCCGCGCCTCGACGCGGGTCGAGGAGGCTTGGCGTCTGATGGACGGATTCGGCGATCCGGACGTCGTCGTCTGCGTCACTGACGACGGCTGCAAGCTGAACCACGGCGATTTTGATTCCGCCGGAAAGTTCGCTGAATGGGGGTACCTGCGCGGCTCGCGGCTGATTACCTCGAACGAGATCGATGCCAACCCCGACGAGATGTACAAGGCAGGATCGAACCACGGCACCTCGTGCTGTGGCGTTATCGCCGGCGAGGTCGACGGTGCGCTGACTGTCGGGGCCGCACCCTGGTGCCGGTTGCTGCCCATCCAGTGGGAATCGTCCGGCTCCAGCCTGTTCATTAGCGACTCGAAGCTGATGACCGTCCTGAACTTCATCTCCGACAAGGTCGATGTCGTGTCGAACTCCTGGGGCTCGTCGCCCTTCGGCAACTGGCCGACACCGGTGTTGAACAGAATTCGCACGCTCAGCCAGACAGGCGGACGGCGCGGCACGGGCATCGTCTTTATGTGGGCGGCCGGGAACGAGAACTGCCCGATCGATCACAGGTCGAACCAGGATATCCCGTTCACCAACGGCGTCGAGGTCCGGGGCGGCAGCCTGGTGTGGGTGGGTGTCAAGACGTCCCGCGTTTTTCAGCACAACCTGGTGAACGAGCCAGGCGTGATGTACGTCGCCGCGGTCGCCAGCACCGCGCGGCGCAGCCATTATTCAAACCATGGGACGGGCATCGCCATCTCGGCCCCGTCCAGTAACAGCCACGAATACTACCGGCTGGTCCTGCCGGGCCTGGGCATCTCGACCGCCACGGGAGACCCGGTCTCGGTCACGCATTCGTTTGGCGGCACGTCCAGCGCCACGCCATTGGTGGCCGGGATCGCGGCGCTGGTGATCTCGGCGAACCCTGCTCTGTCGGCCGCCGAAGTGATTTCGGTCTTGAAGCGGACGGCCTCCAAGGATTTGGATTTCGGTAACTGGCCCAGGACGCCACCGGCTTCGTTCGATCCGGATACGAGCTGGGACGTCTCGCCGGTCGCCCCCTTTGACGACGGCGCTTTCGTGGACATCGGCCACTCGGACGGAACTTGGTCGCCCTGGTATGGCCACGGCCGCGTCGACGCGCTGGCGGCGGTCAGCGATGCGATCTCGAAAATCGCGCCTGGCCCCGGCGGTGCCGAGAGCTTTCAGGGGACGGACGCACCCGACCGCAGCATCCCTGACAACTCGGACAAGGGCATCAAGTCCAAAATCGAGTGTGGCGCCGACTTCGTCATCCAACAGGTCAGGGTCGACGTCGAGATCCCGCACACATTCATCGGTGACCTGCATGTGACGCTGACCAGCCCCGCGGGCACCAGCGTCGTTTTGCACGACCGCAGCGGTGGCAATGCCGACGATCTTGTCCGGGCATATGATTCGACGACGTCTCCGGCGCTGTCGGTTTTTGCCGGCGAACCGGCGG
>JAHCKI010000380.1 GCA_026125865.1 Rhodospirillales bacterium | reverse complement strand
TCGGCCGCACGCGCCTCATCGACAACGTGCCGGTTTAAGCGGCGGTTGCGCCGATCTCCGTAAGGTAGCGGCTCAGCCTTTCATCCTCGTCATCGATATGCTTGTTCAAGAAGTTGGTGAACTTCGTCAGCTTTCTTAGACTCAACTCCTTGTCCCCTAGCTTGTATGCGTCCCAGATCTCCAGCGCCATGGCGTCCAAGACCTCGTGTTCTTCGATGTGATGCTCGCGGTCAGGATATTCGTAAAGACGCATGAGAAGGTTTTCGGTGAACGTATGCACGCGGGTGGAGCCGAACAATGCTTCCAGAATTTCCGATAAAAAAATGTTCTGGCCGTTGCTGGACAATCCGTCTCTTGCCTTCGCCAGAAGTCGTTGCATGTCGGTGTGCTCAACTTCCATGAAAGGGATTTTTACTGGATTATTAGCGGAAAACGATTTTTGCGACATGGTTAGACCGTTCTATGTGTATATTTGAGGGCGTCTTCAGCGCTAGTGAATGCCAGCTTGACGTTGATCAGCTTTCGTCGGATCTGAACGAAAATGACACATCATGCCACGCTTGACCTGCGGCCATGAGGCAACTCACACCATCGGGGCGGGTGACGACGATTGTGAAGGTTCCGCCTTCCGTCCAAATGTGGCAGTTTTTTTCTTGCTTTTGATCGCACTGGGCAAACACTTCGAGAAGCAGTCCTTCCGCCGCCAACGCCCGATATCTGACGAATTCTTTGTATTGTTCGGCGAGACCGTTGAGGATTTTTTCGCGCTGTGAGCAGGTCGGGTCGTCCGCTGCCGATGCGGGGGCGACAGCCAAAGCAAGGGTTGCTGCGATGCCGGCCAAGCTCAAAGGTGACATCATGACGGTCTCCATTTCAACGTGTGTAACGAAACTCAAATAAGCAAATATACCCTTATTGCGCGATTACAAGGAAATAAATCATATTTTGCTGTGCGACGGGTTTGTCGCTCCGTATTTTCGACTGGTGAATTTGAAGGCCGCTGCCTATGGTTTCGACCATGCGACGAAAACGGCACGCCAAGATCGTTTCCACCCTCGGTCCGGCCACCGGAACCGATGACGCCATCGCTCGCTTGTTCGAGGCCGGCGCCGATGTATTCCGCCTGAATTTCAGCCACGGCACCCATGACGAACACGCCGAACGGTTCGCGACCATCCGCGAAATGGAGCGCATGTATGGGCGTCCCATCGGCATTATCGCCGATCTGCAAGGGCCAAAACTTCGCATCGGCAACCTGGTGGATGGTCAGGTGCATCTTGAATCCGGAGCGCCATTCCGCCTCGACCTCCTGGACGAACCGGGCGATTTGCGGCGAGCGCCACTGCCCCATCCCGAAATCTTTCAAGCCCTTCGTCAGGGAACGAATCTCCTGCTCGATGACGGCAAGGTTCGCCTGCACGTAACGGCCTGCGGGCCGGATTTCGCGGATACCCGGGTGATCAACGGCGGCTTTCTCTCCGACCACAAGGGTGTCAACGTGCCCGACGCCGTGCTCGATCTTTCGGCCTTGACGGCCAAGGACAGGGCCGACTTGGAATTCGTTCTGGAACTTGGCATAGGCTGGATCGCGTTGTCGTTCGTGCAGCGTCCGGAGGATATCGAGGAGGCGAAGGAGTTGATCGGTGGTCGCGCCAATCTCCTCGCCAAGCTGGAAAAACCCTCGGCCATTGCCCAACTCGCGCCGATCGTCGACCGAGCCGATGCCGTGATGGTCGCCCGCGGCGACCTCGGCGTTGAAATGCCGCCTGAAGACGTGCCGGTCCTTCAGAAGCGGATCATTCGCGCCTGTCGGGCTGCCGGCAAGCCGGTGATCGTCGCCACCCAAATGCTGGATTCCATGGTCGAGTCACCCATGCCGACCCGTGCTGAGGCGTCGGACGTCGCCACCGCCATCTATGCCGGCGCCGACGCCGTCATGTTGTCGGCGGAGACGGCGGTGGGCCGCTATCCGGTCGAGGCGGTGACTATGATGGATCGTATCATCAAGAGGGTGGAGAGCGACACGACACAGCGGGCGATGATGGACGCGACCCGCACCGTTCCTGAAACGACAACGTCCGCTTCGATCACCGCCGCCGCGCGGCAAGTGGCGGAAACGGCGCCGGCGGCGGCGATCGTCACCTTTACCGCCAGCGGTTCGACCACCGTCCGGGTGTCGCGCGAGCGTCCACCCATGCCGATTTTGGCGTTGACGCCCGTGCCCAGAACGGCGCGGCGCCTTTGTCTGGCCTGGGGTGTGCATTCGGTGGAGGTTGCGCCGTTCGACACTATCGATGCCATGATCGACGAGGCTGTCAGTGTGGCCTTGCAGCAGGGTTTTGCCACGGTTGGGGAGCGACTGGTGGTGACGGCCGGAACACCG
>JAHCKI010000038.1 GCA_026125865.1 Rhodospirillales bacterium | reverse complement strand
GTCAAGCACGAGGAGGAGGAAAAAGAGGAAAAGATCGCCCACGAGCGTGAAGCCGCCGAAGCCGAGCGAAAGCGCCGCCTCGAGCGGCTCAAGACCGAGCGGCTCACACCGTCCGACGTCTCTGCCGCCGTCGAGCACTTTGTTGAAGCGGCGCGAAAGGGAGAAAAAAAGATCTTAGCGTATCGGTTCCCAAGCGATCTTTGCAGTGATCGTGGCCGGGCGATCAACAACGGCCTGCCCGAGTGGCCGGATACCCTGATCGGGCAGCCGCGCCAAGTCTACGAGTACTGGCGTGATCGCCTTCGCCCGCTCGGCTATCGCCTCAATGCAAGAATCCTGAATTACCCGCACGGTATGCCCGGCGACGTCGGTTTCACATTCAGCTGGGAGTGAGCGACACACAAAACTGATCGCCGCCATCGGCCTCGTGACCACCTACCGCGCTCTCAAATGAATGCCTACAGATTCTAGAGCAAACCCATGCGATCAGGTGACCCGACCTGATCGCATCTTGCTCTAGGCTGACCGAGCCTGATCGCACCGTGCTAGTAGCGCCGTCGAAGGGCGCCGTAGGCGGTTCGAAGCAGCGGTCCGGCGCCCTTGTGCTGAACGAGGGGATGAAAAGGGTCGTAATCGACCCTCGCCAGGCGACGAAGATAGACATCGGCCATGGTTGCGGGCAGCAATTGCGGCAGCGCCTCCTTCGGCACCTCCCGGCGTTTTTGCCGGGCGGCATACACGTGTTGTTGCGCGACCGCCGCTATGCCCTGCACAACGGAATTCAACCCCACCGTCGGGCCTCGCTCGAATAGCTCCATCACATCAAGACCAGCGTCGCGGCAGAGGGCAACCGGCAAATAGCTCCGCCGTGCGCGAGCGTGAAACGGCAAGGCCCGCAGCAATCCCACCAGGACCCAGGCGATGGCGACCTCCCGCGCGGTCTGTTGTACCGGTTCCTGTTCCGTTGCGCCGTCCCCGCCACCAACGCCCAGGATGCGGAGCGACAGCGACGCCAATGTCGCCGATACACCGTCGGCATAGTCGATGAGCGCCGCCATGTCCTTCGGCGATCTGTCCTCCATGTCGATTTCGCGGGTGTCGAGCAGTCGATCGAAGGAATGCCGCGGCAATCCAAACCCCTTGATGGTTGTTGCCAGCGGCGTGGCGATCGGGTGATCCGGCTCGCGACCCTCTGCAATGGCGTCCAGGGTGTCTCGCCACCATTGCAACCGTATTCGGCCGAGCAGCGATTCGCTCACGGTCTCCCGTATCCGCGCCACCTCGACGTTGAAAGCGTACAGCGCGTGCAAGCCATCGCGCACCGCGGGTGGCGCGAACAGGCTGAAGATGAAGCGGTCGTTGTCGAAGCGCCGCAGGTGCCGCGCCGGATAGGACAGGTGAGTCATTCAGGCCGAGTTTACCGAGGCATTGCGCGTTCTTCTGGGATATATGGAACCAGAGGTTAGATTGAGGCGAGGAATTTCGCGATTTCCATAAATTTGCACGGGATTCAGTCCGACGGCGATTTTTCGCTGATGCCGGAACTGTATCCACAGCCGCTGCACGCCCATCTCGCCATGGTCGGGCGGTTCGTGTTGCTGGCCGAGTGGATCGCCGATGCCACCTGGCTTCGTCGTGCCGAAAAAATCTCCCGCTTGAATTCCCTTGATTTCGCGTTGCACGGCCACGGCGAAGTGGCGTGGTCCGATGAGGCCGCGCCGCTTGTCGCCAATCTGCGTGCCAGTCTCGCCGCCCTCGACGCCTCGCCACGACCCCTGTCGCAAATCCTGGAATCGCTGCGGCGGACGACGACGGGCCTCACCATTCACACATGGGATGATCTATCCAACCACTGCCGAACGGCAGCACTCCCCCTTGGCCGCCATATCCTCGCCATCTGCAAGGAAGATCCCCAAATTTGCGGCCCCGCCATGGACCAACTGAGCATGGCGCTATGGGTTCTCCGGCGGCTCCGCGACTGCCGAAATCCGGCGCGGCCGAACAACCACTTCTGTGTCCCGAGGCAATTCATGGAAGACGCGGCGATCAGCGACTTCCATATGCGCGCGCCGTCGGCCAAGGGTCAGACACGCTCGGTCATCGATCGCATGCTCGACGGCACCGACCGCCTGCTACGGCAGGCCGCGCCGTTGCCGCATCAACTGAAACACCGTTCCCTGCGGCAACACACGGCAATCGCCCTGTGCCGCGCCCGCAAGCTGTCGGAACAGTTGCGCCATCGGGACCCGCTCAGCGAACGGGTCGAATTGGAGCCGAACGAGCGCCGCCGTTGCCGCTGGCGGGTTCGGCTCGACGCGCTATTGGGCCGGCTATGAAATTGCGGGAGCGAAGGCTGCCCGCTCTTTTCATACGGCCTCGAGGTTCATATGTTGAAGCCATTGTTTGATCTCACATTCGGATAGGAAACGAGGACGCAATGGCCTTTGAACTCCCACCCCTGCCCTATGACAAATCGGCCCTGGAGCCCTATGTCTCGTCGAAAACTCTCGATTTTCACCACGGCAAGCACCACAACACCTACGTGGTGAACCTCAACAATCTCACCAAGGACACGGCGTTGGCGTCGCTGAGCCTGGAAGACGTGATCAAGGCCGTGGCCGGCGACGCCGGAAAGGTCGGAGTTTTCAACAACGCCGCCCAGGTCTGGAACCACACCTTCTACTGGCACTGCATGAAGGCCGGTGGCGGTGGCGCCCCTTCGGGCGACGTGGCCTCGGCGATCGACTCCGCTTTCGGCTCATACGACAAGTTCGCGGAAGAATTCAAAAACGCTTGCGTCACCCAGTTCGGAAGCGGGTGGGGCTGGCTGGTGGCCGAGAACGGCGGTCTGAAGATCGTCAAGACCCCGAACGCGGACACGCCTCTGGCCAACGGGCAAACCGCGCTCTTGACCTGTGACGTATGGGAGCACGCCTATTACCTGGATTACCAGAACCGCCGACCGGACTATGTCCAAGCCTTCCTCGACAACCTGGTGAACTGGGACTTCGTCGCCGAAAACCTGGCGAGCGCATAAGGCCGCGGTTTTTTCGAAGTTCCATGGAAGCGTTCGCGGGACCGGCACGATCCGGTCCCGCCAAGGGAATGCCGCGCACCGACAAACCTCAGGCCGGCATGTGGCTCGCCCTTGACGCGAAGCGTCCACCATGAGCCTGAAGCGGCCTGAGCCTTTCCCGCCCGACCCGAAAACCAAAACCACCACATGAGATTGTCATGACGGCGATCTCGATAGTGTCGACGGCATTCCTCTTTTGGGGTAGCTTGCTGGTCTGCTGCAACGCATTACCAAATACCAACGGTTGGAAATATTGACCTATTGTGACGCACTGTCGCGGCTTCCGGCAAGGAGTGCGCTGCGAGGTGATGCCGAGCATCATGAGCGGCGCAGGACGCTGTCCGGAAGCCGCGACAGTGCGCCCTTCGGGTCGCGTTTGCGGCCCGCTCGGGGCGTCGCGAACGCTCGCCGATGGGGCCGCATCGCCTTCGCGTCCGCTCCTGCCGAGCGGGCCGCAAACACGATCACAACAGGTCAATATTTCCGACCGTTGGTATTACCGCAAGGTTTTCGCTGCCCCTTGGCTTTTTCGGGCGAGGCGGCGATATTGCGGCGCAAAAGAAGGATCGGGAGTGATGGTGGAGCAATATCAAAGGCGGCATCGGGCGATGGCCGCATGGCTTTTCATTGTCGCCGCCATGGTGTTCGTCATGGTGGTGCTCGGCGGTCTGACCCGCCTCACCCATTCCGGCCTATCGATCGTCGACTGGCGGCCGTTGACCGGCTGGTTGCCGCCGCTCAGCGAAACCGAATGGCAAAGGATCTTTCTGGAATATCAGCAATTTCCTGAATATCGGAAGGTCAATGCCGGCATGACGCTTGCCGGATTCAAGGGGATCTTCTGGCTCGAGTTCATTCATCGCGTTTGGGGGCGCTTGATCGGGGTCGCCTTTGCCGTGCCGTTTCTGGTGTTTCTGGTTCGAGGGTGGATCGACCGGTCGATGGCGCCGAGGCTGATCGGACTGTTCATTCTCGGCGGTCTGCAAGGTGTACTGGGCTGGTTCATGGTCAAGAGCGGTCTGGTTGATCGCCCCGATGTCAGCCAGTATCGATTGGTCGCCCATTTCGGTGCGGCGCTGGTCATTTACGGCGCGCTGATCTGGGTCGCCCTGGATTTCTTGCATCTTCAACGACGGGCCCGTCCCTCGCACGGACTTGGCCGTTTCGCCGTGGCTCTCGCCGGACTCGTTTTCGTGACGGCCTTGTGGGGCGGCTTCGTGGCCGGGACCGACGCCGGGTTCGCCTACAACACGTTTCCGACGATGGACGGTGAATGGATCCCGCAACACCTGTTCGCCGGCGATCCGGCGTACTTGAGCCCGTTCGAGGACATAACGACCGTACAATTCTTCCACCGGGTGTTGGCCGTCACCACCTTTGTCGGTGTTTTCGTGTTTTGGGCGGCCTCTATGCGAGTACCTCTCGCCGCGCGCCCCCGCCTCGCGCTCTTCTTGTTCGCCGTCGCCGTGTCCCTGCAACTCGCCCTGGGCATCGCCACGCTTCTGTTGTTCGTGCCGGTCGCCATCGCTGCCGCGCACCAAGCCGGCGCGATTCTGCTGTTCACCATGGCGCTGTGGGTTGTCTTCGAACTACGACCATCTATTTCGTGAAAAAGCCGGGTTAGCACCGCAAATGGGTTAATTTCAAACCCCTACCGCTTGAATCATGTCCCGAATTTCGGGAGTCAAAGGGCGTCGAAACAACCAAAAAATTATAATGTTGAGTGTACGCAACATTAGATGGTATTAGACCATAGTTTTGCTCGCTTGACGGTTGGTCGCGATGCAATGGCTGTCCCCACCTGTCAGAATGCAAAGGCGGCGGCGTTATGGACGATCTGCTTTCCGAATTTCTTACCGAAACCACCGAAAACCTGTCGCTGTTGGATGTGGAACTCGTCAACCTCGAGCAAAATCCCACTGACGGCAGCATCCTCGGTAACATTTTTCGACTGGTGCACACCATCAAGGGCACGTCCGGCTTCCTCGGATTGCCAAGACTGGAATCGGTGGCCCATGCCGGCGAGAACGTTCTCGGCAAGTTCCGAGACGGCGAACTGGAGGTCTCGCCCCAGGCGGTGACGCTGATCTTGCGGTGCATGGACAGCATTCGCGATCTTCTCACCAGTCTCGAAGAGACAGGCGCGGAGCCCGAAGGCGACGATTCGTCGTTGATCGAGGCACTCAACGCGGCCGCAGAGGGTGGCTTGCCGGCCGCCGATCCGGTGGAAGACTCCAAAGTGGAAACAGCATCGGCGCCGGCGGTTGAATCGTCGCCTGAATCTGCGGGCGGCGCGAGCGAAGAGCCGCCCGTGGAGACCGGTGACATGGAGGGTGCCGACGCCGCGTCTGTCGGGCCGGTCAACATGGATGCGGGTTTTCCGGTGGCCGCGGAACTTCTTGACGAGGTTGCGGAGGCGGAGGCCGCCGGTGTGGTGGCGGCGAGCGACGCCGAAATCGCCAGCGAAATCGCGAAAGAAGTCAAGCAATCCATTGCTGTGGAAGCCAAACCGCCAACCAACGGCGCCGGCGAAAGCCGGCCGGCCAATCAAAGAACCCAGGCGGAGGCGAAGGACCCGAGCGTCGCGTCCCAATCCATTCGGGTTAACGTGGAAACCCTGGAGTCGTTGATGAACCTGGTCGGCGAACTGGTGCTGACCCGCAATCAGCTCTTGCAGATGATCCGCAGCCGCAATGACAGTGAATTCGTCGTTCCGCTGCAACGGTTGAGCCATATAACCACCGACCTGCAAGAAGGCGTCATGAAGACCCGCATGCAGCCGATCGGCAATGCCTGGGCCAAGCTGCCCCGCATCGTTCGCGATCTCGCGGTCGAAACCGGCCGCAAGATCGAACTGAAGATGCTGGGTGCGGACACCGAGCTGGACCGCCAAGTCCTGGAGCTGATCAAGGATCCGCTCACCCACATGGTCCGGAACTCCGCCGATCACGGTATCGAAAAACCGGCGGACCGCATTCTCGTTGGCAAGCCCGAGACCGGAACGATCATGCTGAACGCCTTTCACGAAGGCGGACACATCATCATTCAGATCATCGACGATGGCAAAGGCCTGGACGTCGGGCGCATCTGTCAAAAGATCATCGAGAAGCGCTTGGCGACCGAATCCGAATTGGAGAGCATGGTCGACCAGCAGATCCTCCAGTACATCTTCAGGCCCGGCTTTTCCACCGCCGAAACCGTGACCAATGTTTCCGGACGAGGCGTGGGGATGGATGTTGTTCGCACCAACATCGAGAAGATCGGCGGCACCGTCGACCTAAAATCCGAGGCGGGGAAAGGTGTAAGCTTCACCATCAAGATCCCCCTGACGCTTGCCATCGTCTCGGCCCTCATCGTCAATTGCGGCGGCCAGCGCTTCGCCTTGCCGCAGATCAATGTTCTCGAACTCGTGCGCGCGTCGGGCGCCACCGAAACGCGCATCGAAATGATCAAGAACTCGCCGGTGCTGCGGCTGCGTGACCGATTGTTGCCGCTGGTCGATTTGCGATCGGTTTTGCGGGTCGACGACTGCGAAACGGCCATAAAGACCGATGCCGACATCGGTGCGATCGCATCGACCGCCGACCGCGGCACACAAAACGACTGCTTCGTCGTCGTCACCCAGGTGGGAGAGTACACCTTCGGAATGATGGTGGACGGCGTGTACGACACCGAAGAAATCGTCGTCAAGCCGCTGGCGCCGGTGCTGCGCGAACTCCCGTACTATTCGGGGAACACTATACTCGGCGATGGCAGCGTCATCATGATTCTCGATCCCGGCGGGATGGCCGGCGAAACGTCGTCCGAGGTGAGCCAGCTTGCCCAGACGGACGACAGAGAGGCCGCCTTGCGTGACGAAACCATGTCGCTTCTCCTGTTCCGCGCGGGCGGAAACGAACCCAAGGCGGTGCCGCTGGAATTGGTGGCGCGCCTGGAAGAGATCAATGTCTCCGACATCGAAAGATCGCAGAACCGCGCCCTCATCCAGTATCGCGGACGGCTGATGCCGCTGGTGCCGTGTGATCCGTATTTCGAGTGGCCGGCGGAAGGCCGGCAGCCGGTGCTGGTCTTCGTCGATGGCGATCAGGCAATGGGCCTCGTCGTCGACCAGATCGTCGACATCGTCGAGGAGCGGCTCAACGTGGACATAACGGCCGACAGCGAAAACCTGATCGGCAGCGCCATTGTCAACGGGCGCGCGACGGATGTGATCGACGTCTCCTACTACGTGACCGCCGCCTTTCCCGATTGGTTCGGGGCCATCTCCGGCCCGCCCGCGGGTGAAAGCGTGTCCCAGCTCCGAGTTCTTTTGGTTGATGACAGTGCCTTCTTCCGCAACATGCTGGTTCCAAAATTGGAGGCGTGGGGGTGCATCGTCACCGCCGTGCCCGACGCGGCAAGCGCGCTCAACCTGCGCGAGGAAGGCCGCACCTTCGACGCCATTGTCAGTGATATCGAAATGCCGGTCATGGACGGTTTCCGTCTCGCCGAAGAGGTGCGAAGCGATCCGCGATGGGCGTCGCTTCCCTTGATCGCGCTGTCCAGCCACGCCACCGAGAAGGATTTTCAGCGAGGGCGCGAAGCCGGATTTTCCGACTACGTGGCAAAATTCGATCGCGATGGTCTGACTACCGCGCTCTCTGAACTTATTTCGGCGAAATAGGAGCCCCGAGAGATGGACAAGCTTGGACCCTGTATATCACGCGCGCCGGAGGTCGCTACGCGATGAGAACATGTCTTGTCGTCGACGACTCCAAGGTCGTGCGTACCGTTGCCCAGCGGATCGTTCGGGAACTTGATTTCGAGACCAGGGAATCGATCAACGGATTGGAAGCGCTTGAGTCGTGCCGGAAGTCCATGCCGGACGTTGTTCTGCTCGACTGGAACATGCCGGTGATGAATGGCATCGAGTTTCTCCGAGAGTTGCGAACGTCACCCGGGGGAGAGCGTCCCAAGGTCATATTTTGCACGACGGAGACCGATGCGAAATGCATCGAGGAAGCGATAACGGCCGGCGCCGACGAGTACGTCATGAAGCCGTTCGACACCGAGATCATTCGGGGGAAGTTCGCCCAGGTTGGCTTGCTTTGACTTCTAGGGTTTCGGAAGCGAAGGCACCCTTTGGCAAACCGCAAAGCGACGACGGCAAGAACGTCGCCGGCGCCCGCGTCAAGGTGATGGTCGTCGACGACTCCGCCGTTGTTCGCGGCCTCATCGGTCGGATTCTGAAGTCTGATGCTCAAATCGAGGTTGTCGCCTCGGTGGGCAATGGTGAGGCTGCGGTTGCAACGCTGAAGAAAAACCCCGAGATCGATGTCATTGTTCTCGACATCGAAATGCCGGTGATGGATGGGCTGACGGCGCTGCCGCTTCTTCTTCAGGTCAGTCCCAGCGTGCGCGTGATCGTCGCTTCAACGCTGAGCCAGCGGGGCGCCGAGATCAGCCTGCGCGCGTTGGAAGCAGGCGCGAGCGATTATCTCCCGAAACCATCGAGCGCCGCCGCCGTCGCCTCCGCCGACGATTTCCGCCGGGAACTGCTTCAGAAGGTGTGCGAACTGGCCTCGTCCCGTGCCAGATTCGCATCGAGAACGGCGGCGCGGCGAACGGCCTTCGCGTCGCCCCAGCCCAGTTCCCGGCAGCCGACCAAAACCCTTGGCGCGGCGATGGAACCGCCGCCCCGTCCCTCAAAGTCGGAGGCGAGGCCCGCGACCGGCACCGCGCGGGAAGCAGGACCCTCGGTTTCGACGTCGGCGCCGCCGCTGGTGGGGCTGCGATCCTCCGGTCGAACGCCCATCAAGATCATAGCCATAGGAACGTCTACGGGAGGACCGGCGGCCTTGCTCGAGGTCCTCAGTAAGCTCGGTACCGACAAAATCACGCAACCTGTCCTTGTCACACAACACATGCCGAAAATGTTCACAGCCATTCTCGCCGACCGCATCGCGAAACGCACCGGCCTCCCATGCACCGAGGCCAGGGATGGAGAAGAAGTGTGTCCTGGGCACATTTACATTGCCCCTGGAGACAACCATTTGCTCGTCGAGAGACGTGCCGGCCGCAATGTCATCGTGCTAAGCCAGGATCCGCCTGAAAACTTTTGCCGACCCGCCGTCGATCCCATGCTGCGGAGCGTGACCCGCAGCTATGGTTCGGGTGTGCTCGCGGTTATTCTTACGGGAATGGGCAGCGACGGGTGCCGGGGATGCGAGGCGGTTGTCGCGGCCGGCGGTACCGTCATCGCACAGGATGAAGCTACGAGCGTGGTATGGGGCATGCCGGGCGCGGTCACCAATGCCGGGCTGTGCAGTGCCGTGCTGCCGCTCGCGGACCTGGCGCCGTATATCGCTCGCCGCGCGGGTCGGGTGGCGTCATGAAACCGGAAGATTTTGACCTCATCGCCGGTATCGTCAAAAGCAAGTCCGGTCTCGTTCTCGGCAAAGACAAGACCTACCTTGTGACAAGCCGCCTGACGCCGGTGGCCCGCAAGCACAAACTGGCGGATCTGTCAGCATTGGTTTCCGCGCTTCGGTTGAGGCGGGAAGGGGAACTGGTGCACGACGTGGTCGAAGCCATGACGACCAACGAAACGTCTTTCTTTCGCGACCTCAAACCGTTCGACGCCTTCCGCGACGTGGTTTTGCCGTACATGGTGTCCAGCCGCCAGAAGCAGAAAAAGCTGCGGATCTGGTGTGCCGCCTGTTCCACCGGCCAAGAGCCGTATTCCCTGGCGATCCTGCTTCGGGAACAAGGAGGGGCGTTGGCCAACTGGCGTTTCGACATCGTCGCCACCGACCTCAATGGCGCGGTTCTGGAGCGCGCACGCAGCGGTCGATACACCCAGTTCGAAGTGCAGCGCGGCATGCCTGCGAAACTACTGGTCAAATACTTCCGCAAGGTCGACAACGATTGGCAATTGAACCCGGAAATACGCTCCGCGGTGACGTTCCGTGAGCAAAACCTGCTCGGCAACATCGGAGCGGTTGGGCGGTTCGACGTCATATTCTGTCGCAATGTTTTGATTTATTTCGATCCGTCTACGAAAGAAAGGGTCATTAAGAGTCTTGAAGGGGTTTTGGAGGAAGATGGTGCTCTATTTTTGGGTGGAGCCGAATCGACGGTGGGAATCCGGAGCAACCTGAAGCCCGTCAAGAACGTACGAGGATGCTACGCTCGTGCTGACAACTTCGTTACTCAATTCGCGCCGGCCATTCCGCAACGGGTTTTGAATTCGAGAGCGCTGGTTTGAGCGGATTGGATCAATACGAGCACGAACTGGGATACGCGGTCGCCGTCAATGGGTCCAGGATCACGGGGCGGTTGCTGCCGAAACTCGGCGATCAAGGCGACGACGTCCTACAGGTCGGCGGCTTGGTCAAGATCCGGACGCGCCGGTCGACGGCGTACGCCATGGTGGGGGCGTTGTGGGTCTCCCAGCCGGAACTGGATCGAGAGCCGGTGTGCATGGTCGATCTCGACCTGATGGGAGAGGTATTGCTCTCAACCGATCCCGAAGTCGTTGGAGAATTCCAACGGGGTGTATCAATCTACCCCGGGCTTGGCGCGGGCATCTTCGCCGTGACGGACGCGGATCTGGCGTGTGTATACGCCCGTCCGATAACACCCAGCGTGGTGGTCGGCACCGTCCATCAAAATTCATCGATACCCGCGCACTTCGTTACCGACCGGTTGCTCGGCAAGCACTTCGCCATACTCGGCACGACCGGATCGGGCAAGTCATGCGCGGTTGCCTTGGTGCTGCGATCGATCCTCGAACGCCATCCCAACGGTCATATCGTGCTTCTCGACCCCCACAATGAATACACGAAGGCCTTTCCGCGGGTGGCCGAGGTCATCGATCCGACAAATCTGGAGCTTCCCTACTGGTTGATGAATTTTGAGGAACTCGTCGCGACATTCGTTTCGCGCGACGGTCCCGATAAGCAAGCGGAAGCGGCCATCCTGAAGGAGGTGGTGCTTCTGGCGCGCCGCCGTTTCGTGGCCGGTGAAGGGGATACCGACTATGTTACCGTTGATACCCCGGTGCCGTTCCGCTTGAGCCAGGTCGATCATCTGATCGAAGAGAAGATGGGGCGGTTGGACAAGGTCGACGGCGCCCGTCCCTATCAGAGGCTGCTTGCGCGAATTCGTGCGTTGCAGAGTGATCGCCGGTTCAGCTTCATGTTCTCGGGCCTCGTCGTGAAGGACACCATGACGGATGTTCTGGCGCGTCTGTTGCGCGTTCCCGTCGCGGGCCGGCCGATTACCATCTTCGACTTGTCCGGTGTTCCGTCGGAAATCGTCGACGTGGTTGTTTCCTTGATGTGCCGCATGGTTTTCGATTTCGCGGTATGGAGTCGACGTTCGTCATCCATACCCGTGCTGTTGGTGTGCGAGGAAGCGCACCGCTATGTGCCCCAGAACGAAAGCTTCGGTTTCGAGCCGACGCGCCGCGCCATTTCCCGCATCGCCAAGGAAGGGCGCAAATACGCCGTGTCCTTGTGTTTGGTGAGCCAACGTCCGTCCGAGCTTTCAACGACCATCCTCTCCCAATGCAACACGTTGATTTCGTTGCGGATGACCAACGAAAACGACAAGGCTTTCGTAAGAGCAGCATTGCCGGAAGGGTCGGTCGGTTTGGTGGCGTCCCTGCCCACATTGCAGACGCAGGAAGCCGTGATCGTCGGCGACGGTGTGTCATTGCCGATGCGTATCCGTTTCGCGGATCTCGACGAGTCATGCCGGCCGCAGAGCGGTACGGCGGCGTTTTCCAGCAGTTGGAATCAAGACAACACCGACCGCTGTCATGTCAGTGAAAACGTGGAAAGCTGGCGTCGTCAGCAAATGTATTCCGGCGGCGTCAACTTTTCGCTGTTCGAACGGGAACGCAAGAAGACAGCGGACGCCCTCGTCTGACTCTTTGATCGAGCGACCGGGGAGAGCGCTCCGCTCTCTTCGTTTCGGTGGCGGTGGCGGATCATCGATCCGTCGGCGATTACAATTCGATACAATCGAAACACACTCCCGCAAAAGCATTCCGACATCACTGTGCACGCGTGGAATCCGTTCCCTCGCGGTGATGCGTGGTTCCACGAACTGGCGCCCCAGGCGCCATCGGTTGAAAATCGGAGGGATGGTTCCACATGAACAATGCCTACAAAAAGGAGTGCAACCTGGCGCTCATCGCTTTTGGGGTGGTAACGTTACTAACGCACATCTTCCCCATTTACTTTCTGTTTCCCGGA